>CAZSBD010000064.1:1296-8123 GCA_964605215.1 uncultured Oscillospiraceae bacterium
CCAAGCATGCGGATAACATAAATGCCGGTTTGTTTGATTATCCGGTTTTGATGGCAGCGGATATTTTGCTGTATCAGGCGGATCTGGTGCCTGTAGGCGTGGATCAGACCCAGCATGTAGAATTGACTCGAGATATTGCACAGCGGTTTAATAATATGTATTCTGATACCTTTAAGCTGCCCGAAGCTTATATCCCCAAAATGGGCGCCAAGATTATGTCCCTTCAGGATCCGACCCGTAAAATGAGCAAATCGGATGAAAATCCCAATGGTTTTATTCTGCTGATGGATAAGCCAGAGGATATTATGCGCAAATTTAAGCGGGCGGTAACGGACAGCGAAATGTGTGTGAAGCGAAGCGAAAATAAGCCGGGCATTAACAATCTGATCACCATTTACAGCATTGCTTCCGGCAAAACACCGGAAGAGGTGGAAGCGGAATTTGAAGGTAAGGGCTATGGTGAGCTCAAGCCTGCTGTAGGTGAGGCTGTATGCGAGTTGCTTCGTCCCATTCGAGAGACAACAGAGGATTTGCTGAAAAATAAGGATTATCTGGAAAGTATCTACCGGGGTGGTGCAGAGAGAGCAAACCGTCTGGCGCGAAAGACTTTGGATAAAGTATACCGTAAGGTAGGTTTTGTAAAATCCCCCTTTTAATTCGGATTGCAGAGGGTTGTTATGACAGAATATAAAGTTTTAATGCTGATTGTCATCGGCTTTGCGGTAGCGGGTGTTTTGTCTTATTTGTTTACGCCGCAGGTAAAAAAGCTGGCTTATAAGATTGGCGCTATTGATGTGCCTAAGGATGCCCGTCGGATGCATAAAAAGCCGATTCCCAGATTAGGTGGTCTGGCCATTTTCCTAGGCTTTATCATCAGCATTTTGTTTGTAGGAGATCTGAGCCGCCCGATGCAGAGCATTCTCATAGGTGCGACAATTATTGTCATTTTAGGCATTTTTGATGATGTGATGGCTTTAGGGGCAAAGCTTAAGTTTTTAGTACAGATTATTGCGGCCTGCATACCGGTTTTTTATGGAGAACTGTCCATCAATACGATCACGAATTTTAATTTGTTCAGTGATAAGATGTATATAAATCTGGGTGCGTTGGCGATTCCGCTGACGATTATCTGGATTGTAGGCATTACCAATGCCGTGAATTTAATTGACGGCTTGGATGGTTTGGCTGTAGGCGTGTCTTCTATTGCTTCCATTACGATGCTGGCAGTAGCGCTTTTGGCCGGTGAACCGGGCATTGCAGTGACGATGGCTGTTTTGGCTGGAGCTTGTGTAGGATTTATGCCTTACAATATCAACCCAGCGCAGATTTTTATGGGAGACACCGGCTCTACCTTTTTAGGATTTATGCTGGCAACGGTATCTATTCAAGGTATGTTCTAGCTATATGCCATTATTTCCTTTGTAGTGCCTTTCTTGATTCTAGGTCTGCCCATTTTTGATACCATATACGCGATTGTTCGTCGGGTGCTGGCAGGGAAAAGTCCTATGAGTCCGGATCGGGGGCATATCCATCACAGATTGATCGATATGGGTTTTAATCAGAAGCAGTCTGTGGCAATCTTGTATGCCATTAGCGGCACCTTGGGGTTATCTGCCGTGGTGCTGACCACCAGCGGCGAGACCAAGGCGATGTTGTTGGTAGTTGCGGTGATTTTGGTCATTGCCGTGTCCACACGGATCATTTTTGCTGTCAATAAGGATGATAGTGATGAAAGCCATAGGGATGCAGACGATTCTGCCCAGAAAAAGTAAAAACGGGAGGAAACTATGGAAAAAATCAAAGTGATGACCGTTTTCGGGACTAGACCGGAAGCCATCAAAATGGCGCCCCTGGTCAAGGAACTGGAAAATACAGAGGAGATTGAGAGCATTGTCTGCGTGACTGCTCAGCATCGGGAAATGCTGGATCAAGTTCTGGAAATTTTTCAGATTCAACCAGATTATGATCTGGATATTATGGAATCCAGGCAGACTTTGTCCACCATAACCACGAAGGCTTTAAATGGGCTGGATGAGGTGCTGGAGGAGGCCCAACCGGATATTGTTTTGGTTCATGGTGACACTTCCACCACCTTTGCCGGGGCATTGGCGGCCTTTTATCACAAGATTCCCGTTGGTCATGTGGAAGCAGGACTGCGTACCTATGATAAATATTCTCCCTTTCCGGAGGAAATGAATCGTAAGCTCACGGGCGCGATTGCCACAATGCATTTTGCGCCTACTTGTAAAAACCAGGAAAATTTGTTTCGGGAGGGCATCACAGAAGGCGTTTTTATTACAGGCAATACAGTGATTGATGCTATCCGCATGACAGTCAAACCAGATTATGTATTCCGGAAAGAAGTTTTAAACACTCTGGATTTTGCAAACAAAAAAGTGATTTTGGTAACAGCTCACCGCCGGGAAAATTATGGTGAGCCTATGGAAAATATTATGTCCGCCATCGCTCAGATCGTGGAGAATTTTCCTCAGGCAGAGGTGGTTTATCCTGTTCATCTCAGCCCTTATGTGCGGGAAATTGCAGCGAAATATTTAGCCGGTAATTCCCGCATTCATCTGATTGATCCTTTGAGTGTGGATGAAATGCATAATCTAATGGATCGCTGTTATATGTTGATGACAGATTCCGGCGGCCTTCAGGAGGAAGCGCCTTCCTTGGGCAAGCCGGTTTTGGTACTGCGCAGGGAAACAGAACGTCCGGAAGCGGTAGAGGCAGGCACAGTCAAACTGGCTGGCGTAGAAAAGGATGAGATTTATCGTCAGGCAGCACAGCTGTTGGAGGACCCGGTGGCTTATGAGAAAATGGCCAAAGCAGTCAATCCATATGGCGATGGACAGACCAGCCGCCGAATTGTTCAGGCTATTTTGCAGTATTTTGACATAAGAGAAGAGGGGCCGAAGCCTTTCTGTCCGTAAGGTAGGAACAAAATGAAAAAGTCTAATTTACCGGCTATGGCGGCTCTTTGTTCCGCCATTCTCTTTGGTGGTATTTTTCTTGGTATTTATGTGCCTTCTCATCTTTCGCGTTCCAATTATGAAATTGTGCTGCCTGAAGATAGAGAAGAAAACCAGTTGCTTCAACAGACACAGGAAAGTCAAGAGTTGACCCATATTTTTACGGATATTCAGGTAACCGTAGAAAATGTCCAGGATGTGATTCGCAGCCTGGAACGGCCGGTGTTTTATTCCTTGTGTATCCAAAGCACCTTATATTATGGGGATAACAGCGCGAACCGGATTTGCCGGCAATATGTGAAAAATGGCTATAGCCGTGTAGATGATTATGGAAGTGGAACAGGAATTGAATCCTGTTCCATTTTCGGGAATAGTGGGTATTATACCTGGAAGTATGGCTCCTACGTTTATCACCATGCTACGCAGCCCCAAGGCCGTGCAGATATGCTGGCGATGTTGCCTACCTATGAAGAAGTATTGGATTTAGATCCTGAAGAGATTACCGATGCCCGGATTGAAAATTTGAATTATGAGCCTTGCATTCGAGTATCTGCCAAGAAAAATGATCAATACAGTTATACCTATGTGGTTTCTGCGGAAACTGGCCTGTTATCTCAGGCTATCTACTATAAAAACGGTGAAAAAATTCGAGAGGTAACAACCAGCGAATTTTCTGAGGATGTACTGGATGACAGTTATTTTGAATTGCCGGATGGCACTTCTGTATTCGCCGGTTAAACAGCAGGAGAAAATATGAATTTTTTAGGATTGTCAGAAAAAACCCAGACCCTGGGAAAAAGGGCAGAGGAGAGAGTGCAGCCGTTTTTTCGGCGTATTGATGAAATGGCGGCGCTGAATACCCAAAAGGTGTTGGCTGCGTTTCAGCATCATAAGGTAGCGGAAGCTCATTTGGGCGGTACCACCGGTTACGGTTACGATGATATTGGCCGGGATACCCTGGATAAGATATATGCGGAAATTTTCGGGGCGGAAAGGGCTTTGGTTCGCATTAACTTTGTAAATGGCACCCATGCCTTATCCTGCGCAATGTTTGCCGCAGTCAAACCAGGCGACTTGATTCTTTCTGTTACTGGCGCACCCTACGATACTCTGCTCAATACCATTCAAGGAGATTACTGGGGCAGTTTGGCGCAGTATGGCGTGGCCTATCGACAGCTGGAGCTGAAAGACGGTGTGCCTGATCTTCCGGCTATCCAACAGGCAACGGCAGATCCTCAGGTGCGGTTAGTTTTTGTACAGCGCTCCCGGGGATATGGAGTTCGCAAGACTTTGAGCTGTGATCAGATTCGTGAAATTTGCGAGATCGTAAAAAAAGCTAATCCACAGGCGGTTGTAATGGTAGATAATTGCTACGGCGAGTTTTGCGACGCTGTAGAGCCTACCCAGGTAGGTGCTGACTTGATTGCCGGTTCTTTAATTAAGAATCCAGGAGGTGGCTTGGCTCCTACCGGCGGCTTTATTGCAGGCCGGGCAGATTTGGTGGAAAATGCCGCTATGAAATTGACTGCACCGGGTATCGGTGGAGAGTGTGGATCTACATTAGGCAACAACCGGCTTTTATATCAGGGCTTGTTTATGGCTCCCCATACCACAGCACAGGCCTTGAAAACAGCGGTTTTTTGTGCTGCTGTGATGGAAGAACTGGGTTACATCGTAGATCCCAAGCCAGAGGAGGTTCGTCACGATATTATTCAAACCATTGCCTTTGGCGATCCGGATCCTTTGAAAAAATTCTGTCGAGGTATTCAATCCGGCTCTCCGGTGGATTCCTATGTAGCGCCAGAGCCATGGAATATGCCGGGTTATGACGTACCAGTGATTATGGCAGCCGGTGCTTTTATTCAGGGCGCATCCATTGAGCTTTCCGCTGACGCACCTATGCGGGAACCCTATCTGTGCTATATGCAGGGCGGTTTAACCTATGAATCCGGCAAGGCTGGTGTTTTACTGGCGGTGGAAAAAATTATAAACAGCTAAAAAAGAGCCTGCCTGTGCAGGCTTTTTTTATGGAGCATTGCTGTAAATTCCATTGTAAAAAGATACACAACATGATATTATTAAAAATAAGGAGTTTGTGATATGGTGATTTTAGGGATTGATCCTGGCTTTGCCACCATCGGGTATGGGGTGGTTTCTTATGATCGAGGTAAATTTCATACCATTAATTATGGCGCCATCACCACAGCACCAGGACAGCCGCTCTATGTCCGTTTGCAGGAGATTTATCGAGATATGCTGGAACTGATTGATTTGTTCCGTCCGGATGAAATATCGGTGGAGGAGCTGTTTTTTAACACCAATATCACTACAGGGATTCAAGTGGCTCATGCCAGAGGAATCATCTTACTGGCGGCAGCTCAGAAAAATCTGAAAATTGCAGAATATACGCCTCTGCAGGTCAAGCAGGCTGTTGTGGGCTATGGACGGGCAGAAAAAAAGCAGGTTATGGAAATGACGAAAATAATCCTGGGCTTGGATAAAATTCCTAGGCCGGATGATGCTGCTGACGCTCTGGCTTTGGCCATTTGCCATGGCCATGCAAGTAATTCAAGATTAAGATAAGACTTCCCCAATATTATTTTTTGGTAATGGTTCTTACGGGAATAGCGAAAATGAAAATGATCAAAATGCAGTGGATGCAAATTGAATGGGTGTTGCGGCGCTGGATTTTTATAGATAGAAGGTAATCTATGTTTTATTATATTGAAGGAAAAGTGTCCCTTCTCAAGCAAAATTTAGCCGTTATAGATACCGGCGGTGTAGGCTATGCTTGTCATACTTCTCAAAATACCATTGCTTCTGTACAGGAAGGAAAACCGGCGAGGCTATATACATATTTATATGTGAGGGAAGATATTCTGGATCTTTATGGCTTTGCAACGGAAGAGGAGCTAAACTGTTTTCAGCTGCTCATTGGCATTTCCGGCGTTGGTCCCAAGGCAGCGTTGAGTATTTTGTCCATTGTGCCGCCTCAAAAGCTTGCTCTTTCTATTATGACCGGGGATGAAAAAATCCTCACTCAGGCACAGGGTATCGGCAAAAAAACAGCCCAGCGCATCGTACTGGAGCTGCGGGATAAAATGGCCAAGGAGCAGTTGGAGGGCGCAGTTAATACCAAGATACAGCCTATCCTTTTACAACAGGAAGATCAGACTGGTGAGGCCGTCTCTGCTTTGATGGTTTTGGGCTATTCCCAAAGTGAGGCCATGCAGGCGATGAATGGGATGGATTTATCCGGTTTGACAGCGGAAGATATCATCCGCCAGTGTTTGAAGCGGCTTGCAAAGCAGTAATGCTGAGGTGAAAATCTTTGAGTATTGAATTTAATCGGGACTTGGAAGAGGAACGGGTGGTCACCACTTCTCAGATTCGGGAGGATGACAGCGAGGTCTCTCTTCGCCCTAAAAATATTGAGGATTATATTGGTCAGGTAAAAGCCAAGGAAAATCTGAGCATTTATATCCAGGCAGCCAAGCTGCGGCAGGAACCTTTGGATCATGTTTTGCTGTACGGCCCGCCTGGCTTGGGTAAGACCACGCTGGCCAATATCATTGCTAACGAAATGGGGGTCAATATTCGCATTACCTCCGGTCCGGCCATTGAAAAGGCGGGAGATCTGGCAGCGTTGCTGACCAATTTAAGTGAGAATGATATTTTATTTATTGATGAAATCCATCGGCTTAATCGAAGTGTAGAGGAGATTTTGTATCCGGCGATGGAGGATTATGCCTTGGATATCATCATCGGCAAAGGTCCTTCCGCTCGGTCTATCCGGCTGGATCTGCCTAAATTTACTTTAATCGGCGCCACTACCCGGGCAGGGCAAATGAC
>CAZSBD010000065.1:0-8038 GCA_964605215.1 uncultured Oscillospiraceae bacterium
CTGGAAACCGGCCTGCGAGACGGCTTTGTCACCCGCCCCGCTTCTTATTTTGAAAAAATGCTGGATGCTATGGGTGAGCATGCCCGGCTGTATATGGCCTTTTATGAGGACAAGCCCATTGCCGGTACCCTGGCCATCTTTTACGGCGACAAGGTTTGGTATCTCTACGGCGCTTCCGCCAACGGTACGGAGGAATTTGACGTGCGCAAGCTGATGCCCAACTATCTCCTCCAGTGGATGATGATTCAGTGGTCTCTGGAGAAAAACTGCCGCATTTACGATTTCCGCGGCGTTTCCGGCGACCTGACTCCGGACAATCCCCTTTATGGCCTGTATCGCTTCAAAAAGGACTTCAACGGCGATTTCTGTCAGTTTGTGGGAGAATATGACCTGGTACTCAAGCCCTTAATTCATTGGGCCGTTAACAAGGGGCAGGCTACCTACCGCAACCTGCGCCGTAAAAAGTTCCTCAAGAAAAACGCAGCCCTGGATACCTCCAAGCCCAAGAATCTCAGCGGCAAACACACCAAGGAGGAGCTGGAGCAGGAAAAGCGGGAACAGGAAGAAAGAGAAAAAAACGCCGGCAAACAGCAGTAAACATCTGCGGGAGGGAAAAGATATGAAAGCCTTTGTCATAAACAGAGAAGATCTGCGCAAAAATATAGAAACCATCCAGCGTAAGGTGGGAGTGCCGGTAATCGGTGTTCTCAAGGGAGACGGCTACGGCCTGGGTATGCTCCAGCTGGCCCAGCAGCTCCTGCTTTGTAATGTGAACTGGTTTGCCGTGACCGAGGTCAACGATGCCCTGGCTCTGCGCTCTTACGGCTTTGAGGATCCAAACATTTTGGTGATGCGCTCTACCTCTGTGGACAGCGAGGTGCAGACCCTGCTGGATACGGGGGCGGTGGCTACCATTGGTTCCTATGACGCCGCTGTCAAGCTGAACAATTTGGCGGAGCAGGCTGGCGTCATTGCCCAGGCCCACTTGAAGCTGGACACCGGCATGGGACGCTATGGCTTTTTACCCTCGGAATTTGACCGAATCTTAAATGTATATACCTGCTTTAAAAATCTGCATATCACCGGCATCTATACCCATTTTCATTCCGCCTTTTCCTCCAAAAAGGCAACTATGGCCCAGCTGGATCAGCTTCTGCATGTGGTAAATCAGCTGAAAGAAAGTCAGGTGGATCCGGGCATGGTTCATGCCGCCAATTCCACCGCCGCTCTTCGTTTCCCGGAAACCCGGCTGGACGCGGTGCGCATCGGCTCCGCCTTTACCGGCCGTTCCCATGTCAAGGGCCGGAGCGGTCTTGTGAAGCTCGGCACCCTGAAAAGCTGTGTCATTGAAACCCGCTGGCTGCCAGCTCATCACAGCATCGGCTACGGCGCTGGCTTTATCACCAAACGTCCCACAGAGATTGCTGTCATCCCCATCGGCTACAGCGACGGCTTCGCGATGGAAAAAAGCCGGGATCTGTTCCGCGTGCGGGACTGCCTGCGCTATTTGTTCCACGATTTCAAGCTATTGCTGCGGCGTAAAAAGCTGTATGTCACGGTAGCCGGCATCAAGGTGCCTGTTTTGGGTCATGTGGGAATGTGTCATACCACAGTGGATATCACGAATATGAATATTCATACAGGAGATGAAGCCGTGTTTGACCTGTCTCCTCTGACGGTTAGCCCCAATGTGGATAAAATCTATGAATAACGCTTCCCTGTATGAAGCTTTGCGGCAGGAAGCGGCAAAAAAAATCATCCGTTTTCACATGCCCGGCCATGGGGGCAAAACGCCTCCCTTTTCCCTGGAACCGGTTTATCCCATCGACTACACGGAAATTTACAACACCGGCAACCTGTATGAGGGCACGGCCCCCATTTCCTACGCTGAAGAGGCAGCCGCTTCTTACTTTGGCTGTTCCTCTGTTTTTCTGATGACCGGCGGCAGCACCCAAGGGCTATGCGCCGCGCTGATGACTGCCGTCCCCGCAGGCGGCTCTCTGCTTTTAGACCGAAACTGCCACCGTTCTGTCCTAAACGCTATGGCTTTGCTGAATCAGACCCCTTATTATCTGATGCCGGATACTCTGGAGCCTTTCGGCATCAGCGGTCAGATCGCCCCGGCCCAGGCAAAGGCCGGCTTTGCATGCCATCCGGAGGCAGCGGCTCTCTTGATCACCAGCCCCAACTATTACGGCGTTTGTCTGGACATTCCCGGTCTAGCTCAAATCTGCCGCAAATTGGGCAAGACCCTGATTGTGGATCAGGCTCACGGCGCCCATTTCCCTGCTGTGGGATTGCCCAGCGCCATCGCCCAGGGAGCGGATCTGGCCATCGTTTCTGCCCACAAGACTCTGCCCTGTTTGGGACAAAGCGGTTTCCTTTTATCCGGAGGCCGATTTGCGCCGGAAACGATCCGTCACGCCCTGTCTGTGTTTGGCACCTCCAGTCCCTCTTACCTGCTGATGGCCTCTATGGATCAGGCGATCCGCTGGCTTTTAGGGGACGGGAAAGCCGCCTACCAAAAGACGGCGGAAAGAACGGCCGCTCTTCGGCAGGCCATTTGTGAAAGGACGGACTTTTCCGCCCTTTCCCCCCAAGCAAATCTGGTTTTGGATCCCTGCCGGCTGACGGTTTGCTGCGCTGGACGAGACATCACCGGCATTGCGCTTTCCCGCATTCTTTATGACCGGTTCGGCATCGCATGCGAAATGGCAGATGCACGCAATGTGGTGGCCATTCTCACTGCCGCTCACACCCAGGAGGAACTGGATGCCCTGCTCTATGCCCTGGAGCAAATCCGAGCCAAGATAAGCGACAGCAAGCCTCTTTCCCTGCCCAAAACTTTGCCGCCTAGCAGACTCACTCTGCGGCAAGCTTTTTTTTCTCCCATTCAGATGCGCATGCCGAAGGATGCTCTCGGCTGTATTTGCGCCCGGCCGGTAACCCCTTATCCTCCCGGTGTGGCAATCATCTGCCCCGGAGAAGAAATCACTGCCCCTCAGATTGAATTCCTATGCAAAAGCTGTTATAATTTTGGCGAAGAGATCGCTGTGGTCCGCTTACTGGAAGGAGGCACAAAATGAAGCTGCTTGTTGCTATTTTAAATTATGATGACGGCCCGGATGTCTGTTATGGTCTGACTCGAGCCGGCTTTTCCGTCACTCGCTTATCCACCTCCGGCGGATTTCTGCGAGCCGGTAATCTGACCATTTTAATCGGCCTGGAGGAAAATCAGGTGGATACGGCGATGATTATTATTCGGGAAAATTCCCAATCCCGCCTGCATATCCTGCCTCAGGCGGCGGAGGGCCAGGAACCTCTGCCGGATGAAGTAGCGGTAGGCGGTGCTACCGTTTTCATTTTGAATGTGGATCGATTTGAAAAGCTGTAAGAAGGTTATGGATAACAAGAAACCCTGGCCTTCTGAACAAGCGGATATAAAAAACTGCCAGTAAGGAATTTCTATGACTTTTTCTGATTTTTACGGCAATGAACAACTGAAAACGCAGCTGACCTCCGCTTTGCAAAGCCGGTTTCCTCAGGCTATCCTGCTCACCGGCCCGGCAGGCTGCGGCAAGCTGACCCTGGCAAAGATTTTAGCCGCCGGTCTTTTATGCCGCCAAAGTCTGCCATGCGGCAGCTGCGTTTCCTGTCACAAGGTGGACGCCGGTATCCATCCGGATTTAACCATCATCGATGAGGGCGCCACAGACTTGAAAATCCAAATCGCCCGGCATATCCGGCGTGACTGCCATATCCTGCCTAACGATAGCGAGCGCAAAGTCTACATCCTGCGGCACAGCCAAAACCTCAATGTCCAAGCCCAGAATGTCCTGTTGAAAACGCTGGAGGAACCGCCGGAATTTGCCTTTTTTATCCTGACATGCGAAAACGAGCAGTCCCTGCTGCCCACAGTGCGCTCCCGAGTCATTCGCTATACCCTGTCCCCTTTGGAAGAGCCGCAGGTGATGACCATTCTGCACCGGACTTATCCTCAAATGTCAGAGGAATCCCTGGCTCCTTTTGCCGCCCGCTGCGGTGGAATCGCCGGACATGCTCTTCAGGAACTGGAAGCCCAGCAGTCGGAAGCTCAGGCTCTTGCCCTGGTTCGCCGCTTTTTAACGGCCCTTGCCGCAGGCCGGGAGGATCAGGCTTTAATGGCAGCCATGCCGGCGGAAAAGCTGGATCGGAAGGAATTTAAGCATTTTCTGCTTTTGTGCCAATACGGAGTGCGGGACGGCGTTTTTGCAGCCTCCGGTCTGGCAGAGAAATGCGGCATGTTTTGCAAAGAAGGGAAGACGCTGGCTCAGGCAGTTTCCTGTGACCGGCTGTTGGCTTTCTATGATTTTATTGACCGGCTATCTCAAAAAGTGGACTTGAATTTCGGCTTGTCTCAGGCCTGTGCCGATCTGACAGCCGGTGCGTATAAAATTTGTTTTAAGAAGGAATTTAGAAAGGAGGACTCCATTGTCTGAAGTAATTGGTGTCCGTTTTAAAAAAGTCGGGAAGGTTTATTATTTTGACCCCTGCGGTTTTACGGTCAAAAAAGGCGACCATGTGATCGTGGAAACCGCTCGTGGCGTGGAATATGGAGAAACCGTCATTCCTAACAAAGAAGTATCCGAAGGCGAGGTTGTTAAGCCTCTGAAAAAACTGATCCGGGTAGCTACCCAGGCGGATGCGGAAACCGTAGAAAAAAACAAGCTGAAGGCAGCGGAGGCCTTTAAGATCTGTGAAAAGAAGATCGCCGCTCACAAGCTGGATATGAAGCTGGTTTCCGTGGAATACACCTTCGACCTTAACAAGATTTTGTTTTATTTCACTGCGGATGGCCGGGTAGATTTCCGTGAGCTGGTCAAGGATCTTGCCTCTGTTTTCCACACCCGGATCGAGTTGCGGCAGATCGGCGTGCGGGATGAAGCGAAAATGCTGGGCGGCCTGGGCATTTGCGGACGGTCTTTGTGCTGTTCCCAATTCCTGGATGACTTTCAGCCGGTCTCCATCAATATGGCCAAGGAGCAGAGCTTATCTCTCAATCCCACCAAAATCTCCGGTACCTGCGGCCGACTGATGTGCTGCCTGAAATATGAGCAGGATACCTATGAGGCTCTGATCCAGGAAACCCCCAAGGCAGACTCTCTGGTAGAAACCCCGGACGGCCCAGGCATTGTGGTGGACGCTGCTCTTTTAAGGGGTACCTGCCGGGTCAAGTTAGGCAACGAGGATGACGACATCCGCACCTTTCCCTGTCAGCAGTGCAAGATTATGCGTTCCGCCCGCAGCCGGGCCAAGGCTGCCCCTGTCCCTCCGGAGGAAAGCACGTCTGCCAAGGAGGAATCCAGCCATACCGATAAGCCGGAACGCCGGGAACGCTTTGGTAAAGACCGTCACGACCGCAAGCGTAAGTAAGGAAATTTTTTCCTTGTTAATTTTACAAACAGATGCCCCGATTTACCAAGGTAAATTGGGGTGTTCTTTTCTTGAATACATGCGCATTTCATGGTACACTAAAAAAAACGCATATCCTTGACTTTGGGACGGCAGCTGCCGCCTTTTTCCGACTCAGAAAACCATAGGAACTTGCGCAAACGGGGGATTTTTTTGGAACAAATATTACAACAAATCATTTCGGTGCTGATGTCTATGATCATTGCTTTGGGGACGCTGGCTCACAGCTTTTTCCCCCAGTTTTCCGATGATCCTTCCGGCACCCAGTCCACTGCCGAGGACAGTGAACGAGGCATCACCTATTCCCTGGATTTTACGGATTATAAACAAAAGGATATTGAACGAATCCTGCTGGAAAGCTTTGAAAACTTCGCCCCCAACATGACCTTTTCCTTTGAGGATCCTCTGACCAAGGAGGAGACCAAGGATTTTGAGCAGGCCATTTCCCAATGCCTATATGCCATCATCGCGGAGCATCCGGAAATCTTTTGGATCGCCAACAAATCCTATTATCTTTCCTGGTACTATGTGGATGCAAATTATACTTCCCTTACGCTGAGCTTTACCTACAGCGAATCCCGGAAAAGCGCGCAGGCCCGGCAAGAGGAAATTGATGAAATTGTTCAGCCCATTCTGGAAAAGGCGCCTACCGATGATACCTTTCGTTGCCTGAAATATTTCCATGATATTGTCGCATCCACCGCCCAATATGATTCAGAAACCGCAGCTGACCAATCTCAGGATTACGAGGGCATGGAGGATGCCTTCAACATCACCGGGGTTTTCCTGCAAAACAGCGCTGTCTGCGAGGGCTATGCCAAGGCTTTCAAATATCTGTGCGACCAGCTGTATATTCCCTGCACCGTGGTTTTTGGTTCTGCCTATGATTCCAGCCATGCCTGGAACTATGTCACCTTAGACGGAAAAAACTATCTGGTGGATACCACCTGGGATGATCAGAATCCCACGATTTACGCCTGCTTCCTCAAAGGAAAAAACGGCTTAATCGGAAAAACTGCGGCCTACCAAATCTACAATACAGATTCCAAGGTGGAAAACTGGTCGGATCATGATTATCCTATGGTCTCCCTGCTGCCTAAGTTCCGAGGCGAATTTATTCCCAACAATTAAAAAAACAGCTATGAAAATCTCATAGCTGTTTTTTTATCTAATTCTCTAAGAGGCAATCTGCATACCGCAGCCGTCCACTGTTTCATAAATAAAGATGCTGCCATCTTCCAGCTGCCACTGCGCAGTGGCGCTGTCATCCCCGGAAAGAACTTCCCCTTCCGACTTACTATCCGGCTTTCCATAATCCTCTGTGACCATGCGCAGCAAAGTTTTGAAATGCATATCGCCGGGAGCGTAAGTGATATACACCATTGTAACCTGATCCTCGTTTAAAAGGACAGCACAGCTGGCTTGCGCTCCATATACCTCATCGGTATACTGACGCACAGCGCTGCTCTGGGCGGTATTGCTACCACCGGCAGAACCTTCCCCTTCACCCAAAGCCGCTACTACCTCTTTCTCCTTCTGGCCTACCAGGCTCATATACTTAGAAGCATTTTCTGTGACATTTTCTTTGCTGCTGCCATTGTTGGAAACTATCGCGCCGTTTTTGCCGCAAGCCCCCAGGCTCAAAAGCATACCTGCCGCCAGAAGCAAACAAATCATTCTTTTCCCCATTATCCCGTCTCCTTTTCTCTTTCTCTCTAGCAAAAAAGCGGGGATGTATTACCCCCGCTTATCGTTCCATAAAAGCTGCGGGTTAATACGCGATCTTCTTCGCGATGTAATCCGTTACCTCGGAAATCGGAATACGAACCTGCTCCATGGAATCTCTTTCCCGGACGGTTACGCAGCCGTCGGTCTCGGTCTCAAAGTCTACCGTTACGCAGTAGGGTGTACCTACCTCATCCTGACGGCGATAGCGCTTACCGATAGAACCGGCGTCATCAAAATCAGTCATAAAGTTTTTAGACAAAGCTTCCCAAACGGGCATTGCCTGATCGGTCAGCTTTTTGGACAGAGGCAGAACGGCGCACTTGAAAGGCGCCAATGCCGGATGCAGATGCAGAACCACGCGAACGTCATCCTTACCCTTCTTGTCCTGACCCACTACCTGCTCATCATAAGCGTCGATGAGGAAGGCCAGCGTTACACGATCGGCACCCAGAGAAGGCTCTACCACATAAGGAATGTAGTGTTCACCGGTGTCCTGATCGAAATAGGTCATATCCTGACCAGAGGTATTCTGATGCTGTGTCAGGTCGTAATCGGTACGGTCTGCCACGCCCCACAGCTCGCCCCAGCCAAAGGGGAAACGGAACTCGAAGTCTGTGGTACCCTTAGAATAGAAGCACAGCTCCTCCGGCGCATGATCCCGCAGCCGCAGATTTCCATCCTGCATGCCCAGATCCAGCAGCCACTGATGGCAGAAGCTTCTCCAATATTCAAACCACTTCAGATCCTCACCGGGCTTGCAGAAGAACTCCAGCTCCATCTGCTCAAACTCACGGGTGCGGAAGGTGAAGTTGCCGGGAGTGATCTCATTTCGGAAAGACTTGCCAATCTGGCAAACGCC
>CAZSBD010000066.1:0-8018 GCA_964605215.1 uncultured Oscillospiraceae bacterium
TTGGTAAATGAGGATGGCGATGAGATTCGATCTCCCAACATTACGAAATCTATCAGCGCTGTAAGTGTTTTACTGCCAGTGGATCAAAAGAAGACCTTGAACTTAAAGGCAGACGTAACCTATACAGATGAGATTACAGAAGATTCTGTTTCTTTAAAATTCACGCCCAAAACAATTATAGTTTACGGCAGCGCTTCCAAATTGGATAAGCTGGATGATCTGATTGTAGCTCAGATTGATCTATCTGAGCATAAGAATGGAGATGTAATCTCCTTTGAAATTACACTGCCGGATGGTATTTCTTTAGCAAATGACAGCAGCAGTAAAGGTACCATCATCATTTCTATTGATGAGGAGGTTACTAAGGAATTATCGGTTTCCAATTTACAAATAAAGGATACCGCTTCGGACGAAAGCAAAAAGAAGGTAACGCTTAGGACAAACAGTATTCAAGTGACGGTGAAGGGGCTTCAAAGTATTTTGGATACTTTAAGCAGTGAAGATATTTCCGGTACAATAACCATAGATTCCTCTTCTTTAGAGGAAGGAAAGCATAAAGAGGCAGTTGTCTTTACCATGGATGAGGCACTTGGAGCCTCAATCCAAGGAGAATACACGGCTGAAATTGAGGTGGATGTATCATGAACTTAATCGTTTCCTCCATTTCATTGCCTTGGGAAGAGCCAGATGGTACTGCTGTTCGGGAGGCCTTTCGGCTTTGTAAACTTCCGTATTCTCCCAATCAGGCCAATATTTATAAAAAATCTATTGATGCTCGCCATGGCCGGGTAAAAATCGTTTATTCCGTGCAAATCTCTTGTCCGGACGGAACTCCGTATGCGGACAATCCGAGAATTCGCATCCGAAAACCGGCTCAAATGCCTGTAATTACCGGTAAAAAATTTATGCAGCATCGGCCGGTTGTTGCGGGCTTAGGACCTGCCGGATTGTTCGCCGCTTATTTTCTGGCCAAAAATGGTTATCGTCCGTTGATTCTGGAACGAGGAAAATCTATAGATGAGCGAGATTTGGATGTTAATCGCTTTTTCGAGCAGGGAATTTTAAATCCGGAATCCAATTTGCAATTTGGTGAGGGTGGTGCCGGTACTTATTCTGACGGTAAGCTAACCACCCGGATTCATGATCCGGCTTGCGAGACGGTTTTAGAGCTTCTGGTTCGTTTTGGCGCACCAGAAGAAGTCAAGTTATTGGCCAAACCTCATATTGGCACGGATATTTTAAAAAATGTTGTGAAAAATATCCGCCGGGAAATCATACGACTGGGCGGTGAAGTTTGTTTTCAGTCTGCTTTGACTGGCATCAAGCAGAGTGACGGTCAGTTATGCAGTATTCAAACCAAGCAAGGGGATATTCCATGTGAGTGCCTGGTTTTGGCAGTAGGGCACAGCGCTAGAGATACCTTTCAGCGCCTGTTTGAGCAGGGTATTTTTATGCAGTCTAAAGCCTTTTCTGTAGGTGTTCGAATTGAACATTTGCAAAAAGATATCGACCGCTCCCTCTATGGAAAAGCTGCAGAAGCTTACGATCTGCCTCCTGGCGAATATGCCCTGTCTTACCGGCAGGAAGATCGGGCAGTTTATACTTTTTGCATGTGTCCAGGCGGCTATGTGGTGCCTGCTCAAAGCGAAGAGAATACCATTGTTACCAATGGAATGAGCTATCATGCTCGAAATGGACACAACGCTAACTCTGCTGTAGTTGTTTCCGTTGGGCCTTCAGATTTTCCTAATGTTTTTGACGGTCTTCACTTTCAGCGTCAAATTGAAAGCAAGGCTTATGCTCTGACTGGCAGCTACCGAGCGCCTTCCCAATCTGTAGGCAGCTTTTTAAAACAGCAGGGAAGTGGGACAACGGTTCATCCTACTTACGCACTTGGTATCCAAGAGGCCGATCTGCACTCTTTATTCCCTGAATCCGTTGACCGAATGCTGCAAGATGGTCTTCGTATTTTCGGTCGAAAGATCAAAGGCTTTGACCAGCCCGGCGCTTGGCTGACCGGTCCGGAGACCCGAACTTCTTCTCCTATCCGAATTCAACGAGGTAAAGATTTAAATAGCGTCTCTGTTTATGGACTGATTCCATGCGGTGAAGGAGCTGGCTATGCCGGTGGAATTATCAGCGCAGCAGTAGATGGTATTCGGGCAGCAGCACAAATCATGTCAGTCTATCGTCCCTTTTAGAAAGGATATTTCTTATGAGACAAAATGCAATTGTAAAAAAAATTATTAATCATAATATTGCTCAAATTGAAGTGATCCGGCAATCAGCATGCGGACATGATTGTGATAAATGTGGCGCTTCTTGTGGTGGTTATGAAAAACAGGTAATTGTCGCCAATGCTTTAAACAAGATCGGCGCACAGCCTGGCGACCGTGTGCTGGTAGAAGGAGACAATAAGCAGATTCTTGGTGCCAGCGCCATTGTCTATCTGGTTCCGCTTATTTTATTCTTTGTTTTTTATGCCCTTGGCGCTGTCTCTCCTGTTGCTGCTTATGCAGCAATCATTGGTGTAATTGGTTTTTTTGTAGGAATTGCTTTTGCTATTCTCTACAGCAAAATGTTAGGAAAAAGAAATCAGATTACTTTTGTAATTGTAAATTTTGATTGAATTTTAGGCTGCAGACTTCCTGCAGCCTTGTTATTTTCGGTCATCTGTTGTAAAATAATTTATTATTGACAATTCTTGTTTTCTTTTGGAGGAATCACCGTCTATGTTCGGCTACATCAAACCGGCAAAATCTGAACTGAAGGTTCGGGAATTAGAACGTTTTCAAAGCGTTTATTGTGGCTTATGCCACACCATCCGAAAAGAATATGGGATTTTTCATACTACATTCTTAAGTTTCGACAGCACCTTTTTGGCTCTGGTTTTGGACGCCTTTTATGATAACTGCGATACTTGTCACAAGCGATGTATTGCCAGCCCCTTTCGTAAAAAATGCATTGCCGTTCAAAATTCCAGTTTGGAGTATGCTGCCGCAGTCAATGTTATTTTGTCTTATGAAAAACTGGAGGATACAGTTTGTGACGAAACTGGTGGGAAACGCTTTTTTGCTAAAATATTAAAATGTATTTGTCAGCACGGTTATCAAAAGGCCAGAAAAAAATTGCCTCTGTTTGCAGAAGAGACAACTTTTCAGTTATCCCAGCTTCGTATATTGGAGCAGGAACAGACCCCTTCCTTAGACCGTCCGGCAGATACCTTTGCTAAAATTCTTCAAGCTGCTGTTCCCAAAACAGAGGACAATCGGGAACGAATCCTACAGCAGTTTTTCTATCATATTGGACGATATATTTATTTGATAGATGCATGCTATGATATTCGAAAAGACTTTGAAAGCGGAAACTACAACCCAATTCTTCTCCGATATCATTTAAAAGAACCAGAACTCCAGCCCGTTCGAGATAATCTGGAGCTGACGATTGCCAATTCGATTGGCGCAGTTTCCGCAGCTTACCAACTCTTGGAACTCAAAAAAGATGCCGGCATTTTGGAAAATATCATTTTTCTAAGCATGCCTTTGGTGTTAAAAGAAGTGCTAAACGGAACATATTTCAACAATGGAGGAAAAGGCAACCATGGATCCTTATAAAGTATTAGGTGTAACCGAATCCACATCAGATGATGATATAAAAAGAGCTTACCGGAATTTGGCCAAAAAATATCATCCGGATAATTACATCAATAGCCCTCTTGCTGATTTGGCTTCCGACAAAATGAAAGAGATCAACGAGGCTTATGACATGATTATGAATCAGCGGGCTGGAAAAACAACTGGTGGTCGAACATCCGGTTCCTCCTATGGCGCCTACGGTTCTCAATATCAGGGGCAAAATCAGAGCATCTATAATCAGGTTCGAATTGCAATCAATACCGGTAATCTACAAAATGCAGAAACTATGCTTCAGCGTATTACAACAAGAGATGCAGAATGGCATTTTCTTATGGGAAGTGTATATTATCGGAAAGGGTGGTTTGACGAAGCGAAAAATGAGTTCCAAACAGCCTGCAATATGAATCCCAGCAATCCAGAATATCAGAATGCGCTGCATATGATGAATATGAACGGCGGCTACGGCGGCTATCGCCCTATGGAAAGCAGAGATGCGTGCAGCTGCTGTGCCGAACTGATGTGCATTAATTTATTGTGTAACTGTTGCTGTCATAGTTGCTAAAATTAAAGTTTGGTGATCTTATGAAACAATCTAAAAACGCTGCCTTCGGTGGCGTTTTCACTGCATTATCTGTTGCTTTTTTATATTTATCTGTCATCTCTCCTGTTTCAAAATTAGGGTTTTGCGCCATTGCCGGAATCTTTCCTGCGGTCAGTCTGAGCAGCGGTCAATCTCGTAATGCTTTTCTGATCTACGCTGCAACATCCATTTTATCTATGATATTGCTGCCCGTGAAAAGCTTTGCGCTGATCTATATTCTTTTTTTTGGATTATATCCCTTTGCAAAATATGTAATTGAAAGCAAAGCTCACCGTTTTCTACAATGGTTGATTAAAATGTTATTCTGCAATTTGCTTCTGCTTCTTTATGCAAAATTAACCTTAATTTTATTTTCTATAAATTTGTTTGATTCTAATAATTTTGTTGGTCAATCGACATGGTGTCTGGTATTTTTGGCAATAAATATAACGTTTATCCTTTATGATATTGTTTTTTCCAAGGTCACATTTTTTCTAACAAAACGCATTAGACTTTAGAGAGTTTGACAAACCCCTAAGGAAACTGGTAAAATGTAATGAAAATGTTTTTTGAAAATTGGTGAATAAAAACATTCTCAGTTTTTTAGATCTGGAGGAAAGAATATGAAAAGCATGACCGGATATGGTCGAGCAAAATCCTGCATCCATGATCGGACGATTACAGCAGAAATCAAATCTGTCAATCATCGTTATTTGGACTGCAATATTAAATCTCCCAAAATTTATGGATTCCTGGAAGATGCCGTAAAAAGGCAGATTACCAAGGATATATCTCGTGGCAAAATCGATGTTTACATTTCCATTGATTTTTCAGAAAATAGTGATGCTAAAATCATTTTAAATAAAGCTGTAGCGGATAACTATATACAGCTGTTTTCCGAAATTGAACAGAAATATCAGCTGCGAAATGATGTAACGGTAATGAGTCTTGCAAAAATGCCGGAGGTATTTACCACAGAGCGAGAAGATGCCGATGCAGAAGAAATAACAGCGGATGTTTTGGCTGCGTTGGCAGATGCCGTATCCCAGTTTAATGCTATGCGGGAAGTGGAAGGTGAGAAAATGCGGGAGGACATTTTAAATCGCCGGCATACAATTTTGGCGTTAATCGAGCAGATCGAAATCCGTTCTCCCAAGCGCGTGCAGGAATATCAGGCTAAGTTAGAGGCTAAGATGGCAGAAATTCTAGATGATACGAACATAGATCCCCAGCGTATTCTGACCGAAGCGGCTATTTTTGCAGATAAGGTTGCGGTTGACGAAGAAACGGTTCGTCTTCGCAGTCATCTATCACAGCTGGAAGCAATGGCAAACAGCAAAGTTCCGATCGGCCGTAAGATAGATTTTTTGATCCAGGAAATGAATCGGGAAGCCAATACCATCGGTTCTAAAGCCAATGATTTTGAACTTTCTAAAATTGTAGTGGATTTAAAAGCAGAAATCGAAAAAATCCGGGAACAAGTGCAAAATATCGAATAAAGGAAATATATCCATGAAGCTAATAAATATAGGATTTGGAAATTTGATTTCCGCTGGCCGGATAATTGCAATCGTCAGTCCGGAATCAGCCCCCATCAAGCGTATTGTTCAGGATGCTCGAGGAAAAGGCGTTTTGGTCGATGCAACCTACGGCAGACGCTCCCGCGCCGTTATCATTACAGATAGCGATCATGTGGTTTTGTCTGCACTTTCACCGGAAACAGTAGCAAATCGATTGGAAAACAAAGAAGAAATTACAGGGGATGAAGAAAATGAAGAATAGAGGAACCCTTTTTGTATTAACCGGCCCTTCCGGCACGGGAAAAGGAACGGTAATTAAAGCGCTTTTGGAACAAATGGAGCGAATTTCTCTATCAGTTTCCGCAACAACACGCCCTCCGCGAGCAGGAGAACAAGAAGGTATTCATTATTATTTTTTAACGCAGCAGGAATTTGAGACAAAAATCCAAGAGGGTGCTTTTTTGGAATATGCCAAATATGCAGATAATTATTATGGGACTCTGGCGCAGCCCGTTTCCGAAACATTAGATTCCGGTTGTGACGTAATTTTGGAAATTGAGGTGCAGGGTGCTTTGCAGATCAAAAAAAAGCTGCCTCATGCGATCTTGGTTTTTATCGCACCGCCGAGTTTTCAGGAACTAGAAAAACGTTTGCGGGGCAGAGGAACAGAAACCGAGGACAAGATCCAAAAACGTATGCAGACTGCAAAAACCGAGCTTTTATATCAGGATCATTTTGATTATGTCATTGTAAATGATGTGGTTGAGCAGGCTGTACAAAAGTTTTCAGCAATTATTGCCAAGCATCGAAATATAAATTAGAGAAAGGAAGTTATTTACTATGTTGAATCCTTCTATGCGGCTTTTATTAAATCACGTAGGAAACCGCTATTTGCTGGTTAATTTGGCAGCGCAGAGAGCCAGAGACATTGCAACAGAGGCAGAAGAAGAGAGTTTGATCCTGAATGATAAGCCGGTTAAGATCGCTCTGGATGAAATTGCAGAAGGCAAAATCCAATATCGCCCTGGCCCAAAGCCTCAGCCTGAATCTGACAAATTGCTGAATGATCTGGATGAGAAACTGTTTGCAGAACCGGAAGAAGATTCTTCGGAGAGTTCAGATGAACTTTAAAGGAAAATGCGTAGTTCTTGGCGTGACTGGCGGTATCGCTGTTTATAAAGCCTTGGATGTGGTATCCCGTTTGAAAAAGAAGGGGATTGATGTTCGAGTTATTATGACCAAATCCGCTTGTGAATTTGTCACCCCTATGACCTTTGAAGTCATGTCCGGCAATCGGGTAATTTCAGATATGTTTGCCCGGGATTTTACTTGGGAAGTGGAACATATTTCTTTGGCTAAACAGGCAGATGTTTTTGCTGTCGTTCCGGCTACTGCAAACTTTATTGGTAAAGTAGCTGGCGGTATTGCCGATGATATGTTGACGACTACTGTTATGGCGACCAAAGCGCCGCTGGTGATTGCTCCTGCTATGAACACAGGTATGTACGAAAATCCAGTGGTACAGGCTAACATCGAAAAGTTAAAGGATCGCGGAGTTGTTTTTGTGGATCCGGCGAGCGGTCATTTAGCATGCGGCGATACCGGCAAAGGTAAACTGGCAGATACGGTTCAGATCGAACATGCCATTTTGGCAGCATTGACCCATAAAGATATGACTGGTCTTCGGGTACTGGTCACTGCCGGCCCCACACGGGAAGCATTGGATCCCGTTCGTTTCCTCTCCAATCATTCCACGGGAAAAATGGGCTATTCCATTGCACAAATAGCCGCCGACCGTGGCGCGGACGTGACTTTAATATCCGGACCGGTTCATTTGCCTGTGCCGGAAAATGTAACCTGTATTTCCATTACTTCTGCGCAGGAAATGTATGATGCAGTTATGCAAAAGCTTCCGCAGCAGGATTTCATCATCAAAGCTGCCGCTGTGGGTGACTATCGTCCTGTAACGCAAAGTGATGATAAGATCAAGAAACGGAATGGAGAGCTTTTTATTGCATTAACCAGAAATCCGGATATCTTACAGGAAATTGGTAAACGCAAGAATGCAAAACAAATCGTCTGCGGTTTTTCTATGGAGACTAGGGATTTACTGGAGAACTCCAAAGCCAAGCTTTTGAAGAAAAACTGTGATATGATGGTGGCCAACAACTTAAAGGTTGCTGGTGCCGGATTTGCTGTGGATACCAATGTGGCAACTTTCCTATATCCTGACAGAAACATGGAGAGTTTGGATTTGATGCAAAAGGAAGAATTGGCTGATAT
>CAZSBD010000067.1:0-7996 GCA_964605215.1 uncultured Oscillospiraceae bacterium
GCGGCATCCTGCTCCCAAAGCAGGCGCGCTACCAACTGCGCTACACCCGGATATTTTTCCTGTATTCAAACAAAATCTTAAAATACAGTATCATTTATTATAATAGATTCCCTCCATTTTGTCAAGAAAAAAGACGCCCTTTTGGCGTCTTTTTAGCTTGTCGATAAAGTCTTTTGCGCGAAGCGCCTATTAGGATTATCCAAAAAAGCCATAGCGTGTACGTAACTTGACACTTTTCCCTTAGAAAATCGCTCCTTTGGGCTTTTTCTAAGCGCCTGGCATTCTCAGAGAGAATGTTTTTGTCGAAAAACTTCAGTTTTTTGACAGTCTCCCTGTCTATTCTTCATCCTGAAGCATGGTAACCAACACAGCCTTCTGGGCGTGGATCCGATTTTCCGCTTCCTCAAAGATCTCATGGGCGTGAGCTTCCAGCACATCCGCTGTAATTTCCTGTCCCCGGTAAGCAGGCAAACAATGCTGCACCATCGCTTCCGGCTTCGCCATCGCCATCAATTCCCCATTCAGCTGGTAGCCGGCAAAAGCCTTTTCCCGGGCATTCCGCTCCTCTTCCTTGCCCATAGATACCCAAGTATCCGTAAAGACAACGTCGGCGTCCCGAACCGCTTCCTTGACATCCTGGGTCAGTAAGAAGGAAGCTCCCTTGGCCTGTTCCTCTTTGGCAAAAGCCAAAACCTCCGGATGAGGCTGATAAGCCTTGGGGCAAGCTACCGCTACCTGCATACCGGTTTTCAGACCGCCTACGATCAGGCTGTTTGCCATATTGTCGCCGTCTCCGATATAAGCCAGCTTCAGACCGTCCAGCAGCGCAAACTTTTCCCGGATGGTCATCAGGTCTGCCAGTACCTGGCAGGGGTGGCAGAAATCTGTCATACCATTGATAACCGGTACGGTGGCATACTGAGCCAGCTCCTCCACCTCCTTCTGCTCATAAGTTCGGATCATAATACCGTCTAAATAGCGGGATAGAGTACGGGCGGTATCTGCCACCGGCTCACCCCGGCCGATCTGGAGATCCCGGTCTGTCAAAAACAGAGCCTGGCCTCCCAACTGGTACATACCCGCTTCAAAAGATACTCTGGTTCGGGTGGACCGCTTCTGAAAGATCATACCCAGAGTCTTCCCTTCCAGGTATTTGTGGTGGATCTTATGCTTTTTTTCGTATTTCAGTTGATCTGCCAGATCCAGAATGGAGATGATCTCCTCCCCAGTCAGATCCAGCAGCTTAAGTAAATGCTTCATATAGGCCTCCCACTTACGCCAAAACAGCCTGCATAGCTGCCAGAGCTTCATCAATCTCCTCATAGGAAATGATCAGCGGCGGCAGCAGACGAATGGCGTCCTTACCAGCAGTGAGAACCAGAGCGCCTTTGTCGATGATGGCCTTGGCATATTCGCTGTGCTTGCCTTCCTCTACAATGACACCGATCATCAGGCCCTGGCCCCGGACAGCCTTAATCTTATCTGAATGCCAGCCCTGAATTTTTTCTTGCATGTATGCGCCCTTGTCCCGGACAGCCTGTAAAAATGCCGGCTGAGCCACTTCAGACAATACAACCTTGGCACATGCGCAAACCAGAGGCGTTGCGCCGAAGGTGGTAGCGTGGGTACCAGGGCCTAATACGGTATCACAGCTCTTGGCTGCCATCACACCGCCGACCGGCACACCGCCCCCCAAAGCCTTGGCCATAGAAACCACATCCGGCTGGATGCCGTAATTCTGGAAACAGAACAAAGCGCCGGTTCTGCCGATACCGGTCTGCACCTCGTCAATCACCAGCAGCAAATCCTTTTCCCGACACAGCTGCTCCACCGCCTTCACATAAGCAGGATCCTGGGGCAGCACACCGCCTTCACCCTGAATCAGCTCCATCATCACAGCGCATGTGCTGTCATCAATCTTGGATTTCAAATCCTCCAGATCCCCAGCCTTGGCATAATCAAAGCCCTCGGTAAAGGGGAAGAAATAGTTGTGGAACACATCCTGACCGGTGGCCTGCAGGGTGGTAATGGTGCGGCCGTGGAAAGAGTTCACCAAGGTAATAATCTTGGCCCGGCCTTTGCCGTATTTATCAAAACTATACTTTCTGGCAAGCTTAATCGCGCCTTCATTGGCTTCCGCACCGCTGTTGGCAAAGAACACCTTACTCATACCGGTTTCCTTGCACAGCTTCTCCGCCACGTCGATCATCGGCTCTGTGGTGAACAGGTTGGAAACATGCATTAGCTTATGGGCCTGTTCCGTCATCGCCGCAATCAGCTTTTCGTTGTTGTAGCCCAGGCAATTTACACCGATACCGCTGGTCAGGTCAATATATTTTTTACCCTCCACATCCCAAAGGGTGGAGCCTTCGCCATGATCCAGAGCAATGGGAAATCTGCCATAGGTGTTCATAACATATTGGTTTTCTCTGTCTTTTAATTCCTGATAGGTCATTGAATTCATCCTTTATTTAAACATAGTGCCGACGCCCTCATCGGATAACAGCTCGATGAGGATGGAATGGGGTACCCGGCCATCCTGGATATTGGCCTGGCTGACGCCGTTGCGCACCGCTTCCACACAGCAGTCCACCTTGGGGATCATACCGCCGGAAATGATACCGTCCTTAACCAGGCGGGGTACCTCGGAAATCTTTACATTGGGGATCAGGGTGCTGTCATCGTGGAAGTCCCGCAAAAGGCCCCGCACATCTGTCAGCAAAATCAGCTTTTTTGCCTTCAGGGCCATGGCCAGCTTGGCAGCCGCCAGATCCGCGTTGATGTTGTAGTTGGTATCATCATCCAGGCCCTTGGCCACAGTAGAAACCACCGGAATATATCCCTTTTCCAGCATATCCACAACAGGCTGCGGATTGACATCTACAATGTCTCCCACAAAGCCGTAATCCGTGCCCTCCCCGTCTGTATGGCGCTTGGCCTGAAACAGGCCGCCGTCCATACCGCCCAGGCCTACACCGGGGCCGCCGGCATTACCCAGCCGCGTCACCAGATCCTTATTCACCTTGCCGCACAGCACCATTTGGACGATGTCCATGGTTTCCTGGTCTGTATAGCGCAGACCGTTGATGAACTTGGACTCCTTGCCGATTTTTTTGAGCATTTCATTGATCTCCGGGCCGCCGCCGTGAACCATGACCACCTGGATACCAACCAGATTTAAAAGAACAATGTCGCTGATGACAGCCGCTTTCAGATCTTCGTTAATCATCGCATTGCCGCCATATTTGACCACTACGGTCTGGCCGTAATATTGCTGGATATAGGGCAGGGCCTCTATCAGCACCTTGGCTTTTGTTGCCGCATTTAATTCCATCTTTTTCCCTCTTTTAGCTTTTAGGTTCTATAATCGCCGTTGATCTTGACATAATCATAGGTCAGATCGCAGCCCCAAGCGGTGACCTCTGCCTCGCCTTCGTTGACATCAATATCAATGGTCACCTCATCTGCCAGCAGAATCTGTTTTGCCAGTCCTTCATCAAAATCCACGCCGGCGCCCTTGGTGCAAACCAGGATTTCTCCTGCCTTGGACTTAAACTTTACATCTACATATTCCGGACGGAAGGGAGCCTTGGAGTAACCCATCGCACACAGCACACGGCCCCAGTTGGCATCCGCACCAAACATAGCCGCCTTAACCAGGCTGGAAGCTGCCACACTTTTGGCCAGCCGTTCTGCCGCTTCCTCGCTGCGAGAACCGTGAACTGCAACGGTAATCAGACGGGACGCACCCTCACCGTCTCCTGCAATGGCCTTGGCCAAAGCCGTGTTCAAGGCGTTCAGCGCCTCATAAAAGATCTCGTAATCCTCGTTCTTCCAGTCAATCAGCTCGTTTTCCGCCTTGCCGTTTGCCAGAATCACACACATATCGTTGGTAGAGGTGTCTCCATCCACGCTGACCCGGTTGTAGGTCTTTTTCACATTTTCCTGCAAAGCCTGATGAAGCATTTCTGTCGTAATGGCGCAGTCTGTCGTGACAAAGGACAGCATGGTACCCATATTGGGATGGATCATACCAGAGCCTTTGGCAATGCCGCCCATCCGGCATGTCTTGCCGCCTACTTCGAATTCCACAGCAAAGCACTTGCGCTTGGTATCTGTGGTCATAATGGCCTCCGCTGCCGCTTTGGAACCATCCCGGGACAAAAGAGGCAGAATTTCCGGCATATGCTCTTCCATGCATTCCACAGGCAGACGCTGGCCGATGACGCCGGTAGAAGCGACCACGATCTCTTCTTGGGCAATTCCCAATACCTTTGCCAGAGCGGCGCATGTCCGCTGGGCATTTTCTCCGCCGTCCGGTGCGCATGCATTGGCATTGCCGGAGTTTGCCACGATGGCCTTGGCGGTGCCGTTTTCCAAATGCTCCATCGTCAGATACAGAGGCGCTGCCTTAACCCGATTCATGGTATAAGTGGCCGCCGCTGTGCATTCACAGTCGCTGACGATGACAGCCAGATCATCCTTTTTGCTGCCTGTCTTGATGCCGCAATGGATAGCTGCAGCCCGGAAACCCTTTGCGGCGCAAACGCCGCCGTCGATCATTTTCATAAGTTTCTCCTTTATTCCAAGCCGGTCTTTTCGTCAAAGCCCAGCATAATATTCATATTCTGCACAGCCGCACCAGAAGCGCCCTTGCCCAGGTTATCAAACAAAGCGGTAACGATGGTCTGCTTTTCATTGCCGCAGACAATCAGCTCCAGGCCATTGGTGCCGGCCATCCGGTTGGCAGCAATCATGTTTTCCGTGCCGCCCAAGGGAGCTACTGTGACAAAGTGCTGACCCTCATAATAAACCGCCAGCTTTTCCCGAATATCCTGCGCCGAAGGCTGGCCGTTCAGCCTGTCGTTGTGCAGCATAATGGTGGTTGCCATGCCCTTGTAATAATCATCCACAATCGGACAAAATACCGGCGGCTGCGCCAGCCCGGTCACTACCTGCATTTCCGGCAGATGCTTGTGCTGCAAAGCCAGGCTATAAATGCGGGGGGCATACAGTTCCTGCCGTTTTCCCTCCCCTTCATAATCCGCAATCATTTTTTTGCCGCCGCCGGAATAGCCGGTGAGAGAATGACAGGTCAAGGGATAATCCGCAGGCAAGATCCCCATACGGATCAGAGGCGCCGCAGAGGAGATCAAACCGGTGGCGTGACAGCCCGGATTGGCTACCCGCCCGGCACCGGCGATGGCCTGGCGCTGCTTCCTGGAAAGCTCCGGAAAGCCATAGATCCAGCCAGCCGCTGTCCGATGGGCTGTGGAAGCGTCAATGACCCGGGTATCCGGGTTTTCAATCAGTTCTACAGCCTCCCTGGCTGCGGCATCCGGCAGACACAGAAAGACAATATCCGCCGCGTTTAAAAAACGCCGCCGCTCTTCCCGATCCTTCCGCTTGTCTTCGTCAATCAGCAGAAGATCAATATCTGTCCGGCTGCCCAGCCGGTCGTAAATCTGCAGTCCAGTGGTCCCCTCTTTGCCGTCAATATATATTTTTGGCTTCATTTACTCCGCCTCCTGCTCCTTTATAAAGGCTTCGATCTTTTGAATCTGGCGGGTCACTTCTTCCGGCGCCGGACCGCCGATGACCTTACGCTC
Source organism: uncultured Oscillospiraceae bacterium (assembly GCA_964605215.1). Taxonomy (GTDB): domain Bacteria; phylum Bacillota; class Clostridia; order Oscillospirales; family Butyricicoccaceae; genus CAZSBD01. Next base: position 5,610 of record CAZSBD010000067.1, read on the forward strand.
TCCAACGCATGTGCGCAGATCCAAAGCATCGTAAACATCATCGTGGAAGTCCTTGGAGATGGCGTTGAAATCCCGAAGGGTCATGGTCTCCAGGGTTTCGCCGGTCTTAATGCACTGGTTAACCAGACGGCCTACGATCTTGTAAGCATCCCGGAAGGGAACGCCCTGCTTGGTCAGGTAATCCGCACAGTCAGTGGCATTGATAAAGCCGCCGGAAGCTGCCTTTTTCATGTTATCCCGGCGCAGAGTCATGGTGGTGAACATGGGGGTGATCACCTCCAGGCACTGCTTGACTGTGTCAATGGCACCGTAAACCGCTTCCTTATCCTCCTGCATATCCTTGTTGTAGGCCAGAGGCAGTCCCTTCATCACGGTGAGCATGGTGATGAGAGAACCGTAAACCCGGCCAGTCTTACCACGGATCAGCTCGCAGACATCCGGGTTTTTCTTCTGGGGCATAATGGAAGAACCGGTGGAATATGCGTCATCCAGCTCCGTAAACTTAAATTCCCAGGAACACCAGGAAATGATCTCCTCAGACAGACGGGATAAATGCATCATCAGAATAGAAAGATCCGAGCAAAGCTCGATACAATAGTCACGGTCGGAAACGCCGTCCAGGCTGTTGTCTGTTACGCAGCGGAAGCCCAGCATATCATTGACCATCTGCCGGTCGATGGGATAGGTGGTGGAAGCCAGAGCGCCGGAGCCTAAGGGCATCTCGTCCATCCGGTCGTAGCAATCCCGCAGGCGGGTGATATCCCGCTTGAACATATTGGCATACGCCATCATGTAATGGGCAAAGGTAGTAGGCTGCGCCCGCTGCAAATGGGTGTAGCCGGGCATTACAGCGTCCATGCTGGTTTTGGCTTTTTCCACCAGCGCCTTTTCAAAGGTCAGAATCAGGCCGATAATGGCCTTGATCTCCTTCTTAACGTACATACGCATATCCAGCGCTACCTGATCGTTTCGGCTTCTTGCTGTGTGCAGCCGCTTGCCCGCGTCGCCAATGCGCTCGGTGAGCATCTGCTCATTTGCCATATGAATATCTTCATAAAGGGCCGGAGAAAATTCCACCTTGCCCGCTTCGATATCCGCCAGAATTTCCTTGAGGCCCGCTACGATCTTTTCCGCTTCGGACTCTTCAATAATGCCCTGCTTGCCCAGCATGGTAGCGTGGGCGATGGAGCCTTCAATATCCTCCCGGTACATCCGGGAATCAAAACTCACAGAGGAGTTAAAATCATTTACTACCAGATCGGTTTCCTTTTGGAACCGTCCTGCCCATAATTTAGCCATAATTTTTGCCTTTCCTTTATTTCTCACGAAATTATAGTGGGCAGGTAAAAAACCTGCCCACATTTTATCCACAAATTTCTATGCGCCGCAACGCGCAATCCACTTTCAAAAGTCGCGACAGGTGCGTGACTTTCGAATCTTTTAAGCACAGATCTATGCTCCCGGTATCCTAATAATACCCTGCCGAAGGTTTTCGCAGGATTATTCAACACCCGGGAAGGAAATGCCCTGTTCCTTCATTGCCTGCTCCTTAAGAGCACGAACCTTCAGCGGCAGGCCGTACAGGTTGATGAAGCCCTGAGAATCCATCTGATCGTAGCAATCGTCTTCCGAGAAGGTTGCAATATCTTCAGAATACAGGCTGAAGGGAGATGTAGTGCCGGCGGGCATGATATTGCCCTTGTACAGCTTCAGCTTCACATCGCCGGTTACGGTCTGCTGGGTATCGGTTACGAAAGCGGACAGCGCCTTGCGCAGAGGTGTGTACCACTGGCCGTTGTAAACCAGCTCCGCAAACTTCTGAGCAACGAGAGCCTTGTAATGAGAGGTCTCCTTGTCCAGTGTAATCTCCTCCAGCTTCTTATGTGCAAAGTACAGGATGCTGCCGCCGGGAGTCTCATATACACCACGGCTCTTCATACCAACCAGACGGTTTTCCACAATATCCAGAATGCCAATCCCGTTGGCGCCGCCCAGAGCGTTCAGCTTCTTAACCAGCTCTACGGAATTCATCTCTTCCCCATCTACAGCGGTGGGAACGCCCTTTTCAAAATGAATGGTTACATATGTAGGAGTATCCGGCGCCTGCTCGGGGGATACGCCCAGCTCCAGGAAACCGGGCTTATTCAGCTGAGGCTCGTTTGCCGGGTTTTCCAGATCCAGACCCTCATGAGACAGATGCCAAATATTCTTATCCTTGGAGTAGTTGGTTTCCTTGTTGATCTTCAGGGGGATCTTGTGCGCTTCCGCATACTCGATCTCCTTTTCACGGGAATCCAGCTCCCAGAAACGCCAGGGTGCCAGGATCTGCATCTGAGGTGCAAAGTGCTTGATCGCCAGTTCAAAACGAACCTGGTCGTTGCCCTTGC
>CAZSBD010000068.1:0-7984 GCA_964605215.1 uncultured Oscillospiraceae bacterium
CTACCATTACCAACATGGGTGCAGAGCTTGGCGCGACAACCTCTATCTTCCCGTCCGACGAGGTTACAAGAAGCTTTCTGAAGGCTCAGGGCAGAGAGGACGTTTATGTAGAGCTGTCCTCCGATCCGGATGCAACCTATGATGAGGAATATACCATTGACTTGAGTACGCTGGAGCCTCTGGCAGCTAAGCCTCATATGCCGGATAATGTAGAGGAAATCGGCTCTATCGGCCCCATTAAGATTAACCAGTGCTGCATTGGTTCCTGTACCAACTCCTCTTACTATGATATGATGAAGGTGGCTTCTATCCTGAAGGGCAAGAAAGTCCATCCGGATGTATCTCTGACCATCTCTCCTGGTTCTATGCAGGTATTCAATATGCTGGCTAAAAATGGCGCGCTGTCCGACATTATTGCTTCCGGTGCTCGTATTCTGGAATGTGCATGCGGCCCTTGTATTGGTATGGGCCAGTCGCCGGAATCCGCAGGTGTATCCTTGAGAACCTTCAACCGGAACTTTGAAGGTCGGAGCGGCACACAGGATGCAAAAATTTATTTGGTATCTCCTGAGGTTGCAGCTGCTTCCGCTATCGCCGGCGTGCTGACAGATCCCCGTACTTTGGGCGATATGCCTCAGATTGAGATGCCCTCAGAATTTGATATTAATGACTGTATGATCATCGAACCCGCAAAGCCTGGCGAGGATGTAGAAGTGATCAAGGGACCCAACATTAAGGAATTCCCTCTGGGCAAGGAGTTGGAGGATACCTTTACCAGAAAGGTAGTACTTAAGACAGAGGATAACATCACAACTGACCATATCCTGCCCGCAGGCTCTAAGCTGCTGCCTTACCGTTCTAATATTCCGCATTACTCCAACTACTGCTTTATTCATGTAGATCCGGAATTCCCGGCACGCTGTAAGGAAAATGGCGGTGGTATCATTGTAGGCGGCGCCAACTACGGCCAGGGTTCCTCTCGTGAGCATGCTGCGCTGGTTCCCCTGTATCTGGGTGTTCGGGCGGTTATCACCAAGTCCTTTGCCCGTATCCATAAAGCAAACCTGGTAAACTCCGGTATTCTGCCTCTGACCTTTGTGGATGAAGCAGATTATGATACCATCAGCCTGGGCGATGAACTGACTTTACCCAATGTAAAGCAGGAACTGATGGAGGGTACCATCATTACCGTTAAGAATGAGACTACTGGTAAGACCTTCAAGACAGAATGCATTGTTTCTGATCGGCAGAAGGGCGCGCTGCTGGCAGGCGGTACCTTAAATTATACTAAGAAAATGAATCAATAAGCGATCTAGTCATAAAAAAAGGCAGAAACCATGAAGTTTCTGCCTCAGATTGCCAAAGAACCCCGGTTTTCAACGAGCAAAACCGGGGTTCTTTGACAGTCTGCCACCGCTAGGCCGGTGGGTTTATTCTATAAGCTCACCGATCATCGCTTCTCCTTGAATTCCTGTCAGTCGGACTAGGCAAATACTGTTCTTGGGCCGATCGGTACACAATACCCGCACTGGAAAATGCCAGCTGCTATGGGCAGGCGTGAAAGCGTTTCGGGGAGATTCCAGGAGGACAGGGATGGTTTTGCCAACAAAGTCCTGTAAAAATTCTCTGGATAGGGCGGCGGCCACAGTTTTGACGCGGTTTGCCCGCTCCTGGCGAACAGGAAGAGGAACAGAATCCGTCCGTTTGGCGGCGACAGTTCCTGTTCGTTCGGAATAGGGAAAAACGTGGAGAGCGGAAAAACGGCAGGCTTGAATAAAATCCAGCGTTTGGGCAAAGTCTGTTTCGGTTTCTCCAGGAAAGCCGGTAATCAGATCGCCAGTAATGGAGGCATCTGGGAAATAAGTCCGCAGTCGATGCAATCCTGCCGCAAAATCTCCTGTGGTATATTTCCGGTTCATCGCTTTTAGAGTTTTGTCGCAGCCGCTTTGCAGGGATAGATGAAAATGACGGGCTAAGTTGGGGAAGGCGGAAAGAGAGCGGCAGAAATTTTCTGTTAAAATTTGAGGCTCCAAAGACCCCAGACGAATCCGGATCTCTGGTACAGCGGTGCAAACTTGGCAGATGAGGGAAAAAAGGTCGGTTTTTTCCTTTAAATCCTTTCCATAAGATGCGATTTCAATACCCGTAATAATAATTTCCTTTACATCTTGATTTGCTAATTGCTTCACCTGCTCCAAGGCTGCCTGAGGAGGAAGTGAGCGGACACGTCCTCTAGCATAGGGGATAATGCAGTAGGTGCAGAAGCTGTCACAGCCATCTTCGATCTTTAAAAGTCCCCGGGTTCGGCCAGCCAAAATGCCCGCTGGCAAAATCTCAAAATCCGGGTTCTTTTGTGCTGTTGATTGCACCGCTAATTTGCCGGCAAAGAAATCCTCACACTGCTGGATCAGCGCTCGCCGGTTTTCTGTTCCTGCGACCAGGTTTGCTTCGCCAGTGGCTAATATCTTTTCCGGGTTTACCTGAGAAAGACAGCCGCAGACTGCTAAAACTGCGTTGGGATTCTCCCGGCGCAGCTTGTGAAGAATATGGATATTTTTGCGGTCACTGACGGAGGTGACGGTGCAGGTATTCAGGATGACGGCATCTGCATTTTTCTTGCAAATGGTATGACCCCTTTCCAGAGCCAGTTGCTCCAGAGCTTGGGTTTCAAATTGATTGACCTTGCAGCCCATAGTGTAAAAAACAAATTTCATATTGTACCCCTAACAGAATATTTGCGTTCATTATATCACAATTTTTCTAAGATGGAAGGTATCAAGGAAAAAAGACTGGCATAGGAATAGATGGGAGGGGAATCTATGAAAAAAATAATTGCGATTCTGCTTTTGCTTGGTATCCTCAGCGGGAATGCGTTTGCATTAACGGAAATGCCGGCCATCCACGGAAAATCTGCGGCCTTGTTTGACAGCAGCGGTCAGCTTTTGTGGGAATCCAATTCTCAAGAGCCGCTGCCGCCAGCCAGTGTTACGAAAATTATGACCATGCTGCTGGCCATAGAAGCGGTGGACCGAGGGGATGTAAAGCTGGAGGATATGGTAACCGGCTCGGCTTATGCCGCCAGTATGGGCGGTACCCAGATTTGGCTTAAGGAAGGAGAACAACTTAGTCTGAATGACATGCTTAAGGCCATTGCCGTAGCTTCCGCCAACGACTGCGCCGTAGCAGTGGCAGAATTTTTGGCAGGTAGTGAGGAAGCTTTTGTTCAGAAAATGAATCAACGGGCTCAGGAATTGGGAATGACCCAGACGGTCTTTGTCAACGCAAACGGTCTAGATCGGGAAGGTCAGCAGACCCTGACATGCGCTCGGGATATCGGTTTGATGTCTGTGGAGCTAATGAAGCATCCCAAAATTCTGAATTACACCACGATTTGGATGGACACAATACGAGATGGAGTCTTTACGCTGGCCAATACCAATAAAATGTTAAAAAAATATCAAGGTCTTAATGGCTTGAAAACTGGTTATACCCAAGAGGCTATGTACTGTATTTCTGCGGCGGCCAAAAGAGAGGAAATGCAGTTGATTGCAGTTGTTATGGCGGCTCCTACCAAAGAAGAACGGACGGAAGACGCAACCAATTTGCTCAATTACGGCTTTACCAATTATCAAAAGGTCTCCGTTCAGCCGGAGGAGGAATTGGCTCCGGTTACAGTTCAGTTAGGAGAGGAATCAACGGTAAAGGGTATTTTGTCCCAGTCCGAGGATATTTTAATTGAAAAAGCAAAGGCGGGGAATATTACAAGGAAAGTACAGATGCCGGAAAAAATTCAGGCACCGGTGATCGAGGGGCAAACTTTAGGCGAGGTGCAGATCTATTCGGACGATACACTGCTGAAAACGGTTCCGATTGTAGCAGAACGCACTGTGAAAAAACTGGGATATTCAGATGTGTTTAGTAAACTGTGCAGAATTTTCTTTTTGGGAGACTGGAAAGTATAGGATTTTATTTGGAAATGCAGATAATTGAAGAAAAATCAAATTTTGGTAGAAAATTCTATTAAAAAAAACTTGGACTTAAATCACGGGATCCCGTATTTTACGAAGTTTTTTGAAAAATCTCCGGTAATTTTACGAATCGGCCATTGAAATCTAATAGGGTTTATGGTAAGATTTAATAGACCTCAAAGGTTAGGAGGAAAGAGCATGATTAAATTAATTGTTGGCGGAAAGGGTTCCGGTAAAACAAAAAAAATTATTGATTTGGTTAAAAACGCAGCTGAAGAGGAAAAGGGTAATGTAGTTTGTGTCGTTAAGGGCACCAGCTTGAATTTTGACATTCCCTACAGCGTCAGACTGATTAATGTAGAAGATTATGTCGTAGATGGCTATGATGGTTTGTTCGGTTTCATTTCCGGGCTGCATGCTGGAAATTACGATATTTCTTGCATCTTCATTGACAGTATCTACAAGATTGTAGATGATGCGGATCCGGCCAAGATTGAGAAGTTTATGGATCAGCTGGAAAGCTTTGCAGAAAAGCACAGCGTAAAGTTCACTGTTTCCGTATCGAAGGAAGAAGAAGTTCTGCCCGATGGCTTAAAGAAATATCTGTAAGGCTACATAACAAAAAAAACAGATGCTGCGGCATCTGTTTTTTGTGCTTTAAAATAGATTTTTAATTTTTGGTTTTTCCATATCTGCCAGGTGGAGAAGCAAGCCCTGTAATTCCTTGGATTCTACAATGTATTCATTTTTATCTTTGTTGTTGGCATTTTGCAGGGCACGGAGATATAGCCTCTCAATTTCATCCATCTCTTGGTGTCGAATAATGGCACCGATGGTGTTTTCATGGCTTTTCCATTCCCGATAACTGTCGTAAACCAACTGGGCACCGCCTTCCATATCATCTTCCTGAGCCAACTGATCTGCCCGATAGATTTGATCCGCCAGTTGAATGGTAATTTTATCCAGATAGTGTTGAGAAGCAATACAGCCCCAGATCATACCAACAATCAAGAAAATTGCGATCCATACACGTTTCATATCCGCTCCTCCTTTGCTTGGATAAATTGATTTCCGGCTTCATCTGCTGTCATAATAAATACATCATGGACAGAGAGAATATTCTGCTTACGGATCTGCTTTTCCGCCCAGTCTGTGGTTTGGTTCAGCTTGCGCAGATTTTCCAGGATGAATTTTCCATCGGAAATGATGACAAGCGGAATGCCTGTTTCTGGTGGTGAGAGAGAAAGCATACCAGCGTTTACCGGTTTTGCTTTGGGATAAAAGATAAAGCTCATATGGCCATTGGTCTCAATAATACCGTATTTGATGTCAGATAGGCTTTCGATACTATTTAACCGCAGCTCTTGAAAAATCTCATCGGCGGTGACCCGCATATCCTTCAATTTTTGACGGTCGATCTTGCCTCGCCGGATGACGATACAAGGTCTGCCGCCTAGAAGACTGCGCAGTCCTACGCTTTTTAGGCAGAAGTAGGACAGAAGAATTTCGGCGGAGATGAGGATTAAAATGGGGATCAGGCCGGAGACCAATGGAATGCCGGAATCTTGCATGGGAATAGCAGCCAATTCGGAAACCAGAATGGTTACCACCAATTCCGTGGGCTCCAGTTCACCAATTTGCCGTTTGCCCATCAGCCGCAAAGCTACTACCAGGGAAAGATATAAAATGAGCGTTCGAATTAAAGAAATAATCATAGTATTCACCAACTATATATTCGGGGGGATTTCCCTTAGTTTAAGGCAGTCGAGTAAAAAATATGCAGGAGTTTAGAAAAAATGGTTGACAATTCAAAAATATCGTTGTATATTAATGGTAATGAGCTGAATATTACAGGAAATGCGATGACTAGGGAAAGTAATCCTTGGAAACTTTCAGAGAGCAGCCGGTTGGTGCAAGGCGGCAGTGGAAAAAAGATGAAACATCTTCCTATGAGCAGTCGGTTGAAGAGCGTAGGCTTTAGTAGACTGGAACGTGTGACTCACGTTAAGGAGTCAGGCATTGTCAGATGTCTAGAGTGGTTGTCTTAGGCAGCAAATAGAGTGGTACCGCAGAGTTTAGTCTTTGTCTCTTATTGAGATAAAGGCTTTTTTTATTGTTACTTTAATAGTTTTCACATACATAGGAGGGAATTTGTTTTGAAACTGAATGGTTCGCAAATTTTGGTAGAAGTATTGGCAGAACAGGGCGTGGATACAGTTTTCGGCTATCCTGGCGGCGCTGTCCTGAATATCTATGATGCTCTGTATTCAAATCAGGATCGCATTCGTCATGTGATTACAGCGCATGAGCAGGGTGCAGCCCATGCAGCAGATGGTTATGCTCGCTCTACTGGTAAGACCGGTGTAGTTATTGCGACTTCCGGCCCCGGTGCCACTAACCTGGTCACCGGTATCGCTACAGCATATATGGATTCTATCCCTGTGGTTGCCATTACTGGCAATGTTGGCACGCAGGCCATCGGCCGTGATAGCTTTCAGGAGGTTTATATTGCCGGTATCACCATGCCCATTACCAAGCAGAATTTTGTAGTGTTTGATGTAAAGGATTTGGCAAATACCTTGCGGGAGGCTTTCCGCATTGCTCAAAGCGGACGTCCTGGCCCGGTTTTGGTGGATATTCCAAAGGATATTACAGCAGCAGTTTGTGATTTTGAACCTCAGGAGCCTCGCCAGATTATTAAGAACACCTTCCTGGATCAGGAAATGTTGGCTAAGATCGCAGATGCGATTAACACAGCGGAAAAACCGGTCATCTATTTTGGCGGTGGCGTGGTTGCTTCCCAGGCTCACCATGAGATAAGGAGCCTGATGAAAAAAACAGATATTCCTGCCTGCCATACCATTATGGCAGCTGGCGTTTTGAGCTATGATGATCCGCTGAACTTGGGTATGGTGGGTATGCATGGCAATGTGTCCAGTTCTTTGGCAGTAGAAAATACGGATTTGCTCATTGCCATCGGTGCTCGTTTTTCAGATCGGGTTGCTACCAACACCAATCATTTTGCACCTCATGCCAGGATCATCCATATTGATATCGATAAGGCGGAATTTAATAAAAACATTAATAATGATTACAGTATTATCGGTGATGTTAAAGCCGTACTGCAGTGTCTGACGCCGATGTTGACGGAAAAAAAGCACTTGGAATGGAATGCTCAGATTGAGGTATGGAAGGAGAAGAATTACAAGCCGGAAGACAGCGAGACTTTTCTGCGTCCCCATCAGATCATGCAGGCAATTTCTGATTATGTAGGGGAATCAGGCATCATCGCTACCGATGTAGGTCAGCATCAAATGTGGGCTGCTCAGTATTGTCATCGCACAGAACCCCGCTGCTTTATTACCTCTGGCGGTCTGGGTACTATGGGGTTCGGCTATGGCGCTGCTATTGGTGCAAAGATAGCCCATCCAGAAAAACGGGTAGTCCATGTAACTGGTGATGGCAGTTTCCATATGAACCTGAATGAGCTTTGCACCACCGTGTCTTTCCAGCTGCCGATAGTTACCGTAATTATGAATAATCAGGTACTGGGTATGGTTCGCCAGTGGCAGACTGTCTTTTATGATAAGCGGTATTCCTGCACGACTTTGGAACGAAAGACTGACTATGTTAAGCTAGCAGAGGCTTTCGGTGCGAAGGGCTATCGCTGCACTACGCCGGCCCAGCTTGAGGAGGCTTTGCAGGAAGCAGCAAAGAATCAGGGGCCTACAGTCATCGAGTGCCTGATTGATCGGGATGAAAAGGTTTTGCCCATGATTCCTGCCGGTGGTACCATTCAGGATATTATGGTGAAATAGGAGAACGGAAGATGAAAATGGAAAAATATATTTTATATTTGCTGGTTAAGGACAGAGCCGGCGTATTGGCCAAAGTTTGCAGTATTTTTGGCAGAAGAAATTATAATATTGAAGGGGTTACCTGCTGCTTCACGAATATTCCTGGTGTAACGCGTATGACCATTGTGGTAAGTGGAGATGAAAAAATCATGTCTCAGC
>CAZSBD010000069.1:0-7977 GCA_964605215.1 uncultured Oscillospiraceae bacterium
CTCTTCATATTTTGCCCCAGCCTGCATCGTGGGGATAATATAATCATCTACAAATTCCTGTTCCAGATCCATAACGTACAGTTTGGAAGCGCCGGTAGCAATGGCCTTCTCTTCCAGGCCTTCCAGCTCGTCTCCCTGACCTACGTTACCGGAAACAGCAACCACCTCACAACCATAGTTTTCCTTCAGCCACGGGATCAGTACAGAGGTGTCCAGTCCGCCGGAGTAAGCCAGGACTGCTTTTTTGATCTTCATATCATTTTTCATTGGTGTGTTTCCTCCCGAATTTGTCAAAAATCTATCGTTGCATTCATTATAATACTGCAAACATTTAATTGCAAGGCGAATTTTTAAATATCTTTTTCGTTGCATAAATATGCAATTCGCTTTTTTATTTTTCTTTTGGCTAAATTTGTGAAAAATATCCTATTTTTCCCTGCAATTAGTTCCGTTTTCTTTTCTTCTTTTCAATATTCCATAAACTTTCTTCCAATCCTTTTCCCCGATTTCTGTAACTTTTATCCAGAATCTTTAAAAATCCGTCAAAATCTTTTTATATAATGCTGAATTTTTCTTGAATTTTATACAAATTAGTATTATGATAGTGACAAGTGTGTATATAACAATACGCAAAACGTGGGAGGGTTACACCAAATGATTGAAAGAAATATCACCATGCTGACCGATTTTTACGAGCTGACCATGGCAAACGGCTACTTTGAAAAAGGAATGGCCGAGCGATACGCTTATTTTGATATGTTTTTCCGCCGAGTGCCGGATAAAGGCGGCTATGCCATTATGGCTGGCGTGGAACAGCTGATTGAATATTTTAAAAACCTGAAATTTACCGATGAAGATATTGCCTATCTCCGAAGCAAGAACTGTTTCTCGGAGGAATTTTTAAATTACTTAATGAACTTCAAATTCCAATGCGATGTCTGGGCTGTACCGGAAGGCACGCCTATTTTCCCCGGCGAACCCATCGTAACTGTGGCTGGCCCCATGATCCAGGCTCAGTTTGTGGAGACTGCCATTTTGCTGACGATTAATCACCAGACTCTCATTGCTACCAAGGCTTCCAGAATTGTCAAGGCAGCCAAAGGCCGGGCTGTGCTGGAATTCGGTTCCCGCCGGGCACAGGGCTATGACGCTGCTGTTTTTGGTGCCCGCGCCGCTTATATTGGCGGCTGTGCCGGTACGGCTTGTGCTATGGCAGACCGGGATTTCCGCATCCCCGCCGGCGGCACGATGGCTCACAGCTGGGTTCAGATGTTTGACAGCGAATATGAAGCATTCTGTGCCTATGCCGAGGTTTACCCGGATAACTGTATTTTCCTGGTGGATACTTACAATGTCCTCAAATCCGGTGTGCCTACTGCCATCAAGGTTGCCAAGGAAGTGCTGGCACCTCGGGGCATCCCGCTCAAGGGCATCCGCCTGGACAGCGGCGATATCGCTTATCTGTCCATTATGGCCCGCAAAATGCTGGATGAGGCCGGCCTGCAAGATGTCCAGATTATGGCCTCCAACTCTCTGGATGAATTCCTGGTGGAAGCGCTGATGAACCAGGGGGCCAAGATCGACTCCTTCGGCATTGGCGAGCGGCTGATCACTTCTAAAAGCGAGCCGGTCTTCGGCGGTGTGTACAAGCTGGTAGCTGTGGATGACAAGCACGGCAATATCATTCCCAAAATCAAGATCAGCGAAAACGTGGAAAAGATCACCACACCCCATTACAAGACCTTGTACCGTCTCTTTGACAACGACACCGGCAAGGCCATTGCCGACGTTATGACCACCTTTGATGAGGATATCGACGACAGCAAGCCCTATGTGATCTTCCATCCCATCTATACCTGGAAGAAGCGGACTGTGACCAACTTCACCGCTAAGAAATTATTGGTCAAGCTGTTTGAAAAGGGCGAATGTGTTTATGCATCCCCCTCTATCGAGGAGATTAAGACCCATTGCCAGGAGCAGCTGGGCACCCTGTGGGCGGAGGTGACCCGCTTCAACAATCCCCAGACCTATTTTGTAGATCTTTCCGAAAAGCTTTGGCAGATCAAACATAAGCTGCTGGAAGATAGCAAATACTAAAAAAAGCTGCCGAAAAATCTGGTTTTTGACCATTTGAAAGGCGCTGTACCCGGCCGGGTACAGCGCCTTTTCTTTGTTTGAAATTACTGATTCCAGCGTGCCAGCTCTTCTCCCTTTTCAAGCTCTGCCCGGATTTTTGTAATATTCCCGGCAATATCCCCGCCGAATACCGCGGAACCGGCTACCACCACATCCGCGCCGCTTCGGACAATTTCCGCCGCATTGGCGGTCTTGGCGCCGCCATCAATCTGGATCAGACAGTCATAGCCCCTTTCCTGGATGATCTGCCGCAGCGCCTTTACCTTGTCCAGACATTCCGGAATCAGGCCCTGGCCGCCAAAGCCCGGCTCTACGGTCATCACCAGCACCATCTGCAGGTCAGGCAAATAGGGCAGCACCGCTTCCGCCGGTGTTCCTGGCTTGATGGCAACGCAGGCCTTGGCTCCACCCTGGTGAATTTTTTGAATCTGCCTGGCTGTATCCCCATTGGATTCCAGGTGAACAGTAATGTAATCCGAACCAGCCTTTAGGAAATCCTCCAAATAACGATCCGGGTCAGAGATCATCAAATGCACATCCATAGGCACCTGACAGACAGAGCGCAGGGATTTGACCACCGGCACGCCAATGGTAATATTGGGAACAAAGTGACCGTCCATTACGTCAATATGCATCCAGTCTGCCCCAGCCGCCACAGCGGTCCGGATATCACGTTCCAGATTGGCAAAATCCGCCGATAAAATAGATGGGGATAATTTAATCATGACTGCTTTCCTCCGTTATTTCACAATCTGTCAATTTTTTCATAAAATGTGTTATGGGCTCCCGGCATTTTGTTTTGTCTTACAGCTGCTTTCCCATTCTGGTTTCCCGATGCCGGCCCCATTTTTAATACCGGGGCTGCTTCGGCAGCCCCATTGGTATGTTTATTATACACGAATTCGCATCCGTTTTGTTATATTTTCTTCCTATTTTTTTCTTATAAGCTTTCGCTGATCTTCCTTCCTGTTCCTTGCCAGCTGGTTTTTACTGTTTTTCCCAAATTGAAAATAAAGCCAAATTCTTTTCTGCTCCGGCAAAAAAATCGTAACAAGTTCTCGATTTTTTCTTTTTTCTCCGGACTGCTTGATTTTAGATGGAAAAAAGGCTATCATAGTATCATCTAAATTTATGTGATTTCGAGGTGCAAAATGTCTGTATTAAGATGCTTTACCGAAAAAAAGGAAGGCTTTGACGTTGACGCCCGCAAGCTGGCCCATGAGCTCCAGGATTTGCTGGGCATAAAGGGCCTGACTTCCGTGCGCATCCTCTGCCGCTACGATGTGGAAGGAATCGACGAAGCCACCTACGCCAAGGCACGCAGCCTTGTTTTTTCCGAACCACCCTGTGATATTTGTTATGATGAAGAGATTCCCGCCGTTTCCGGCGCTCACAGCATTTTAGCTGTGGAACCGCTTCCCGGTCAGTATGACCAGCGGTCGGACTCCTGCGCTCAGTGTATCCAGCTGATGACCCAGGGCAGCCGTCCGGTGGTGCAGGCCGCTAAGATCTACATTTTAAACGGCGAGCTTTCCGCCGGGGAACTGAAGAAGATTGAAGACTATCTCATCAATCCGGTGGATACCCGCAAGGCTTCCCTTACGAAGCCGGAGACCTTAGAAGCGGTTTACGAAATTCCCACAGAAGTGAAAACCGTTACCGGCTTTATTGGCATGGATAGCGCCGCTCTGGAAAAGATGCGCAAAAATCTGGGCCTTGCTATGGAGCTGGATGACCTTAACTTCCTGCAGACCTATTTTAAGGACGAGGAAAAGCGGGATCCTACCATCACCGAAGTGCGGATGATCGACACCTACTGGTCGGATCACTGCCGCCACACCACCTTTATGACCCAGATCGACAAGGCCGATATTCGAGATGCCAATGTTAAGGCTGCTTATGACAGCTATCTTTCCTCCCGTGTGGAGGTTTACGGCGAAGAAAAGGCCGCTGCCCGTCCCGTTACGATGATGGATATGGCTACCGCCGCACCCAAGGTGCTGCGCAAGCGGGGCTACCTGAAAAATCTGGATCAGAGCGAGGAAGTCAACGCCTGCTCCATCCGGGTCGGCGCAACCATAGACGGTAAGAAAGAGCCTTACCTTCTGATGTTTAAAAATGAGACCCACAACCATCCCACGGAGATCGAACCCTTCGGCGGCGCGGCTACCTGTTTGGGCGGCGCGATCCGTGACCCCCTCTCCGGCCGAAGCTATGTATACCAGGCGATGCGTGTAACCGGCGCAGGCGATCCCACCGTTCCTCTCAGCGAGACTTTGCCGGACAAGCTTTCCCAGCGCAAGCTGTGCCAGACGGCAGCAGCCGGTTATTCTTCTTACGGCAACCAGATCGGTCTGGCTACCGGCCTGGTGCATGAGATCTATCATCCCGGTTATGTGGCAAAGCGAATGGAGATTGGCGCGGTCGTTGGCGCGGCTCCCATTGAAAATGTAGTCCGGGAAGTTCCCGATCCCGGTGATCTGGTAATCCTGCTGGGCGGCCGTACCGGCCGTGATGGCTGCGGCGGCGCTACCGGCTCTTCCAAAAGCCATAATTCCGAATCCTTGACCACCTGCGGCGCGGAGGTTCAGAAGGGCAATCCGCCGGAGGAAAGAAAGATTCAGCGTCTGTTCCGCAATCCGGAGGTGACCCGGATGATCCGCCGCTGCAACGACTTTGGCGCAGGCGGCGTATCCGTTGCCATCGGTGAGCTGGCAGACGGTTTGGATATTGATTTGAACGCCGTACCCAAGAAGTACGATGGTCTGGACGGCACCGAGCTTGCGATTTCCGAATCCCAGGAGCGTATGGCTGTTGTGGTTGCTGCTAAGGATGCCCAGCGCTTTATGGAAGAGGCAGCGAAGGAAAACCTGGAATCCGTCATTGTTGCCAAGGTGACAGACACCAACCGCTTGCGGATGCACTGGAACGGCAAGTATATTGTGGATATCTCCCGGGATTTCCTGAACACCAACGGCTGCGTCAAACACACCGATGTATTTGTAGACCAGCTTTCCGCACCCTCTATTGACGCTTTCCCGGAAAAGACCGGTGACTTTACAAAGGATATGACTGCCTTTGCTTCCAAGCTGAACATTTGCCTGGAGCGGGGTCTTGCCGAGCGGTTCGACGGCTCCATCGGTGCGTCCTCTGTGTTTATGCCCTTTGGCGGCAAGAATCAGCTGACCCCCACCCAGGTCATGGCTGCTACGATGCCTTCCCTGACCGGTCAGTGCTCCACTGCTTCTGTTATGGCTTATGGCTTTGATCCCTATTACTCCGAGCAGAACACCTTTATCGGCGCGGCCGGCGCTGTGCTGGAATCTGTTGCCAAGCTAGTTGCGGCAGGCTGTAATTACGAAATCGCCTACCTGACCTTTCAGGAATATTTTGAACACCTGAATAAGGACGCTAAGAAGTTCGGCTATCCGGTAGCCGCTCTGTTGGGCGCATTTCAGGCTCAGGAAGAGCTGCACCTGGGCGCCATCGGCGGTAAAGACTCTATGTCCGGTACCTTTAACGAAATGCATGTACCGCCTACGCTGGTTTCCTTCGCCATTGCTCCTCAGGAAGCGGACAAGCTAATCTCTCCGGAATTCAAGGGCGCGGATCATTATGTTTACCTCTTTGATGCCGCTTACAATACAGACGGCACACCGGATTATCAGATGATCCAGGATAACTGGAAATACATCGCTGGCCTGATTCAGGAGGGCAAGGCGGTTTCTGCTTGGGCGATGACCACCGGCGGTGTCGCAGAGGGCATTATGAAGATGGCAGTGGGCAATGACATCGGCTTTACCTTCGATCCCCTGTTCCCGGCAGATGCCCTGTACCTCAAGAACTTCGGCGGTATTTTAGTGGAGACTGCGGAGCCTCAGCCTAACTACTGGCTGGTAGGCCGCACAACCAGCGATCCTACCATCACATTGGGCAGCCAGTCTGTTTCCATCCAGGCTCTCAAGACCGCGCTGGAAGGCACTCTGGAGGAGATCTTCCCCACCAAGGCTCCGGCTCAGGACGCAAATCTGCGCACCATTACCTACACCCAGCGGAACACCCACGCACCCGCTGTTTTGACTAAGACGCCTACCGCAGTCATCCCCGTTTTCCCGGGTACCAACTGCGAATATGACACCGCTAAGGCGATTGAAACCGCAGGCGGCAAGGCTCAAATCATTGTGATCCAGAACCAGTCTGCCTCCGCTTTGGAGCGTTCTGCAGAGGAACTGACCAACGCTATTGGCCACAGTCAGATGATTATTCTGCCCGGCGGCTTCTCCGGCGGTGATGAACCGGACGGCAGCGGTAAGTTTATCGCTTCCTTCCTCCGCAACCCCTCCATTAAGGATGCGGTTCACGGTCTGCTGCGGGAGCGTGACGGCCTGATGCTGGGTATCTGCAACGGTTTCCAGGCACTGATTAAACTGGGTCTGGTACCCTACGGTGAGATCCGGGATCTGACGCCGGACTGTCCCACCCTGACCTTCAATCTGATTGGCCGCCACCAGTCCCGGTATGTTTCCACCCGTGTAGCTTCCGTCAAGTCTCCTTGGCTGTCTCAGTGCCAGGTGGGCGATATTCATTCCATCCCCATCTCTCATGGCGAAGGCCGCTTTGTAGCTTCCCAGGCTGTGGTTGACCAGCTGATCGCCAACGGTCAGGTTGCTTTCCAGTATGTGGATCAGACCGGCGCGCCTTCTATGGATATTTCCGCTAACCCCAACGGCTCTGTCTGCGCGATTGAGGGCATTTGCTCTCCCGATGGCCGCGTTCTGGGCAAGATGGGTCATTCCGAGCGTTACACCCCCTATGTGGGCCGGAATATTTACGGTGAAAAATATCAGCCCCTGTTTGTCGGCGGCGTAAACTATTTTAAGAAATAAAAACGCAAAAAAGGCAGGCTTTCTGCCTGCCTTTTCCTGTCGAAAAGCTGTGGTTTATCCACAATGATTACGAGGAAACAACAATGGATCGTCTGCAAATGCTGGAATATATTTTGGACAGCTATCCCTATAAGCTGGTTTTCGTAGATACAGATTACATCATCCGTTATATGAACAAGGAGGCCAAGCATCATTATTACGATGTGCGGGGCTATTCCGACCTGATTGGCAAATCCATCTTTGATTGCCACAAGGAAGCCTCCAAGGAGAAAATCATCGCCGCTGTGGAGCGGCTCAAGAACCACGCCAACGAGATCTATCTGGGCGTCAGCCCCTCCAACCACCGGTTTTACTTTAATCCGGTTCGCAACGAAAAGGGAGAGTTGGTAGGCTTCTTTGAACGGTTTGAAATGAATCTACAAAAATGATAAAAATGCAGCGTACGATATGTACGCTGCATTTTTTACCCCCATACAAACCGCCTTTAACTTAGATCCCCGTTTGGCAGAAAGATCCGGCACAATCTACTGACCATCTCCGGAATCTTTTCCGGCAAAATACCGGCATAATTCACAACCAAGGTACAGCCGTCCGGCTCTGGCTCCGCTGCGCTGTATTCGGAATAAAAGCTTAAAAGCAGATCTTGCTCCAGAGCCGCCTGTTCCACCTCTTCCTGGGAAAGAGAGGTCTTTACCTGGAGCAGAAAATGGGTTCCTGCATTCCGCTCTAAAATCCGGCTGATAGAGGCCAGGGGTGACAAGCGGATGGCTTCTAAAATCTGCATCCGGATGGAGCGGTAATAATTTTTCATATGATTGAGGTGCCGCTCAAAATAACCATCAGAAATAAACCGTGCCAAGGCATACTGCTCAAAGCTGGACACGGAACAGGAATAAAAGCTCAGTGTCTTTTCATACTGAGCCAGTAGCTGAGGCGGCAGCACCATATAGCTGAT
>CAZSBD010000070.1:0-6669 GCA_964605215.1 uncultured Oscillospiraceae bacterium
ATCGTCATAACCGCACCGGAAAGAGGAACTGTCATCCGTCTGCCGGAGGCAGGCGGCTCCGTTTTGCCGGGAATTGCTTTGGGCAAAATCGGGGATTTGTCTCATTTGGAGGTGCAGGCTAAGGTGCCGGAGGAATATGCCGCTCGCGTTCAGGCAGGCCAGAGTGTGAAGATCTCCGGCAGCAGTCTGGGCGAAGAAACATGCACCGGCCGGATAACGGCTGTGGCGCCTTATACGGCGAAAAACTTGTCCTTGACAGGAGAGGACAGCAAAAGCTATGTGCCGGTTACCATCAGCTTGACAGGCTCGCATATAGCCATGCGGCCGGGCAGTACTGTGGATGTGAAGATTTACACAGATCAAGTCAAAAATGCTATTGTCTTGCCCTATGAAGCGGTTTTTCAGGAGAAAAAGACGGAATATGTCTATAAGCTGGAAGGAAATCAGCCAGTCCGGCAAAAGGTGGAAACAGGCTATGAGCTGTCCAGTAAGCTGCAAATTACAGACGGACTGAAGGCTGGGGATCTGGTGATCTTAAATCCCCAGGATGTAACAGAAGGGGAAGCGGTGCAGACCCATGATTAAAAAAGATATGTGGCGATTGGCCTGTAAAAATATTTGCAAAAATTGGTGGCGGTCTGTAATCAGCGTGACAGCGGTTTCCATCGGCGTGGCCTCTGTAGTGCTCATCCACACTGCTGGCACCTTCGGCCAGGATTATGTGTCCCGGCAGCTGGATTCCATCGGTCTTTCCGGTGTGGCGGTTTATGGAGAGGAAGCTGGCAGCCTGACAGCAGAGGATAGTCAGCAGGTGCTGGAGACGTTCTCCCAGGTCAAGACTGCGATGCCAATGATGATTAACATCGGTACCTTTTCCACGGACCGGAAAAACGGCAACGCTATTTTTTTCGGGGTATCGGAAACGATGACGGAAACCTTGGGCCTGCAGCTTTTATACGGCAGCAGTCTCACCCAGCGGGAGGTTCGGTTTGGAGAAAGATCCGCCGTGATCGATGATAGTTTGGCGCAAAAGCTTTATGGTAGGGATAATATTGTGGGTAAAACTATTCGTCTTTCTATGGGCGATCGGGAGACACAGTATTCCATTGTAGGGGTGGTAAAAGCGGCGGCAGCCAATTTTACTGGCGTGTTGGGCAGTAAATCTCCTTATTTTATCTATGTGCCCTATACCTGCATGCAGTCGGGAGATGGGGTGGATGAGCTGCTGATTACCGGTGATCCGGAAAATTATGACGATTTACGTAAGCGGGTTGTCCGCTTTCTTTCCGGCCGAACCCAAAAGGAAATTCAGGGTCAGAACATCAGCGGTTATCTGGATACCATCGGATCGGTAGCAGCCGGCTTGAAATGGGTGCTTACAGCCATCGGCGGCATTTCCTTTTTGGTGGCTATGATTGGCGTAGTAGGCTCTATGCTTTCTGCGGTTAAGGAGCGGCGGCAGGAGATCGGAATTTATATGGCTCTGGGGGCCAGGAGGCGGGATGTACTGCAGCTTGTTTTGCTGGAAAGTATGATCCTATGCGGCACCGGCGGGATGATCGGCGGTATGGGAGCGGCGACTGCTCTTTTTCTGTTTGGTGAAATCTTTTCCATGCCGATTTTTGCAGATATCCGGATTTTGGGGGCGATTGTAGGAATTTCCGTGGTTTTTGGTGTGATCGCCGCTTTATTGCCGGCAAAAAGTGCAGCACAGCTCAATCCGATTGACGCATTACGAAATTAAAGAACTTTCATTTTTTTGCGGTTTGTGATAAAATGGATAGAAATCAGTCGTAAAGGGAGGACTTTTATGCGTCATATCAATGATTTAAGCGACCTGACCATGGACGAATTTTATAAGCTATATGAATTGACATGTCATATTATTGATAATCCGGCGGCATATGCCGATGCCTGCAAGGGCAAGGTTTTGGGCAGCTTGTTTTATGAACCCAGCACCCGGACTAATCTGTCTTTCAGCACGGCAATGATGCGGCTGGGCGGCAGCGTTGTGGGTTTTTCCGATCCCAAATCCTCATCCTCCGCCAAAGGGGAAAGTTTGAAGGATACCATCAATATGGTCTCATCTTATGCAGATATGATCGTGATGCGCAACCCTAACGAAGGCGCTCTAAAAGCGGCCAGCCTGTATTCCGGTGTTCCTTGTATCAATGCCGGCGATGGTGGCCATCTCCATCCCACCCAGACCCTGACAGATATGGTCACCATTCTGCGGCTGCGGGGCCACGCGGATCATATGAAAATCGGTCTGTGCGGCGATCTGAAATATGGCCGGACAGTACATTCTCTCATTAAATTTCTGGCGAATTTTGAGGATATTCAGTTCTATCTGATCGCCCCCAGGGAGCTTGCCATTCCGGAATATCTGCGGGAATTTATGAAGGAAAAGAAATTGAAGTTTTATGAGGTAGCCGGCTTGGAACCAGTCATTCCTATGCTGGATATCCTGTATATGACCCGAATCCAGAGGGAACGGTTTCCTACTATGGAAGAATATCTCAGTCTCAAGGGCATTTATTGTCTGGATGCGTCCAAGCTCCAAAACGCGAAAAAGGAGCTTCTCGTTATGCATCCGCTGCCCCGTGTGGATGAAATTGCCCAGGATGTGGATTCCGACCCCAGAGCGGTTTACTTTAAGCAGGCTCGCTTGGGTATGTTTGCCCGGATGGCGCTGCTGTTGACCCTGTCCAAAATGCCCTTCCAGGAGCCAGAGGAAAGAAACATGCCGGAAGGCGTAATCAACCGCCGGTGTACCAATCCCAAGTGTATCACCAAGACCGAGCCCTATCTGCCTATGCTCACCAAGTTTACAGCAGACGGTGAGGAACACTGCGCTTATTGCGATAAATTGGTGGAAGAATACATCCCGCCGGTATCAGAGCCGGAGGAATAAAATACAGCATAAAAAATCCCGTTTTCTCGTAACAGAAAACGGGATTTTTGAGACTGTCGAAAAACTGTAGTTTAGAGCATTCTCTCCAAAAATGGCCGGGTGCTTAGAAAAAGCCCAAATGGGCGATTTTCTAAGCGGAAAGTGTCAAAAAAGTTGCGTACACGCCGCAACTTTTTTGGATATCTCAATGGGCGCTTCGCGCAAAAGACTTTATCGACAAGCTAAACAGGATTTTGGTTTGAAGAAGGAGTTTGCGTTTATAATTTTCGATAGACTGTCAAAAACATGGTGACAAAGCATGCCGTACCGCCAATCAGGTTAGAAATGGGTTCCGCCAGGAATACACCCAAAGGTCCCAGACACCATAAGCGGGGAAGCAGCAGGGTCAGGGGAACTACAATAAAAGCCTTGCGCAGCAAGGAAAAGAAAATGGCCTGCTTAGCCTTGCCCAGTCCGGTAAAAACAGATTGGCCGGTAAACTGAAAAGCCATCATCACATAACCGAAAAAGTAAAGGTGCATACACAAAATACCGTGTTCCAGCACTTGGGCATCTTGGGTAAAGATATGAAAGAAGAAATGGGGGAAGGCCAGAAGCAAAAACCAGCAAATCAGGGTATAACCAAAAAGGATACCGGTCATATACCGGATAGCAGCTTTGACTCGATCTGGCAGCCCGGCGCCGTAGTTATATCCCAAAATAGGTTGAACACTGGAGGAAACACCGTGAATGGGCATCTGTATTACTTCCCGAATCGAACTGATGATGGTCATAATGCCGATGTATAAGTCGCCGCCAAAGACCTGCAGCTGCACATTTCCCACCATCTGGACTAAACTGTTGGTAAAGGATACGGTAAAGCCAGTAAGCCCTAAGGCGATGATCCTTTTCACCCGGGCGGGCGCACAGCGCAGGTAACGAACCCGAAGCCGCTGCAAAGTTTGAGGGCCAGTCAAAAAGCGCAAAGTCCACAGAGCAGAAAGAAACTGAGAGATTACTGTGGCTATGGCGGCGCCGCGCACACCCAAATGCAAAGCAAAGATGAAAATAGGATCCAGGATCAGATTGGAAACCGCGCCTAAGACCACGGTGAGCATACCGGTTTTGGCAAAGCCCTGAGCATTGATGAATGCGTTCAGTCCCAGACTGAGCATCATAAAGGTGGTGCCCAGAAGATAGATGGTCAGGTAAGCATTGGCATAGGGAAAGGTGGCGGCGCTGGCACCCAGCAAATATAGAAGGGGACGGCGGAACAGCAGCCCCAGACCAGTCAGGCTGACGCCAAAAATCAGAAGTAAAGTCAAACCATTGCCCAGGATGGCTTCGGCTTCTTCTTCGTTTTTTCGACCCCGTTCCATAGAAAAGAGGGGGGAGCCTCCCATGCCTACAATATTGGCAAAGCCCATGAAAATGGTGATGAGAGGCAAGCAGACGCCGATGCCGGTGAGGGCATTGATGGCCTCTGCACCCAGATGACCGATATAGATCCGGTCAATGATGCTGTAAAGAACATTGACCAATTGTGCCAAAATCATAGGAATGGAAAGTCGAAAGATATTGGAAAGGACGCTGCCTTGGGAAAAATCATTTTTACTGGATAGTGCGGCTATTTGAGTCACCTCCTGCCTCAAAGAAAAAACTCACCATTCGGTGAGCTATCTTGGATTCCCCAATGGTTTTCCGCCAGTTGAGGAAAATTTTTCAAATGTGTGAGTAAGCAATAAGCCGAGTTCTGTAATAGACGATCATCTATCTCGAATGCATGTCACCATGCATCTCAAGCCACCTGTTGGAGAGTAGGCCGAGCAAGCCCGAAATTCTCCGGTCGGTGTTGCTGCGGATAGAGTTTACAGGGTTCCACAGTTACCTGAAGAACCGGTGAGCGCTTACCTCGCCTTTCCACCCTTACCCGCACAAGGCGGGCGGTATATCTCTGTTGCACTTGTCCTAGGGTCGCCCCCGGCAGATGTTATCTGTTATCCTGCTCTGTGCAGCTCGGACTTTCCTCACGGGCTGGGCCCGCGCGACCGTCTCGCTTACTCACTTGTATATTATTCAATATTTTTTGGCATTTGTCAAATTATAATCGCAAAAATATTGAATTAAATTGAAATTCGAGTTAAACTAAACAATATACGAAAATTTCATGGAGGAAACTATGACTGCATTTGAAGAATATTTTCAAAATATGAAAGATAAAACCGTGGCTGTTATCGGTATGGGCGTGAGCAACACCCCGTTGATCCGCCTGCTGATCCAGGCCGGAGCGGCGGTAACCGTACACGATAAAAAAAGTCCGGAGCAGCTGGGACAGGCCTATGGGGAATTTTCAAAGGCCGGCGTAAGGTTTGCCCTGGGGGATGATTATCTCACCGACCTTAACCAGGATTATATTTTCCGTACACCGGGCATGCATCCTGCCAATCCCGCTTTGAAGCGGGCAATGGAGCGGGGCAGCATTCTGACCAGTGAGATGGAAGCCTTCTTTGAGACATGCCCATGCCGGATTATTGCCATTACCGGTTCGGATGGCAAGACCACTACAACGACCCTCACCTGTGAAATCCTCAAGCAGGCTGGTTACACCTGTCATCTGGGCGGCAACATCGGCAAGCCTTTGCTGGCAGAGGTGCCTCAGATGCAGGAGACGGATTTTGCCATTGTGGAGCTGTCTTCCTTCCAGTTGATGACGATGCCCCGCAGCGCGGATATTGCGGCGGTGACAAATGTAACCCCCAACCATCTGGATATTCACAAGGATATGGAGGAATACATTCAGGCCAAGAAAAATGTATTTTCTCATCAAAAGCCGGGCAGCCGTCTGGTTTTAAACGCGGATGATATGGTTTCCCAGAGCTTCCAGCCATGTGAGGGTGTAGAGCTGCTTCAATTTTCTATGAAGGGCGCAGTAGATCACGGTGTTTATCTGGAAGACGGCACCGTTTATTATGTCCGGGACGGCAAGCGGGAAAAGGTGATGGAGGCCGGCGAGATTAAGATCCCCGGCGCCCACAACATTGCCAACTATATGACAGCGACCGCCCTGACTTACGGCCTGTGCAGCTTTGAGGATGTGAGAACAGTAGCCCGGGAATTTGGCGGCGTTGAGCACCGCATTGAGCTGGTGCGCACCCTGAATGGCGTTCGTTATTATAACGATTCCATTGCATCCAGCCCGACCCGGACCATTGCTGGTTTGCGTTCCTTTTCGGAAAAGGTGATTCTGATCGCCGGCGGTTATGATAAGCATATTCCCTATGAGGCGCTGGGACCGGAAGTAGTAGCCCATGTGAAAAAGCTGGTGCTGGTAGGCGCTACCGCTTCTAAAATCGAAGCCTCTGTCCGGCAGGCGGAGGGCTTTGACGAAAGCCAGCTGCCGATTTACATCCTGACCGATTTTGAGGAAGCGGTGAAAAAGGCCAGAGATCTGGCACAGGAGGGCGATATCGTCATAATGTCTCCGGCTAGTGCTTCCTTCGACCTGTTCAAAAACTTTATGGAGCGGGGCAATCGATTCAAAGAGATCGTCCGGAATTTTTAAGTTGTTTTTTCGCCAAAATGTAGTAGAATATAGCATATGACCATTTCAAGCAAATTACAGATGGAAAAACGAGGACAAATATGAACAAAATCTTTAGAAAAGCTACGGCGAAAGAGATCCTGGCGGTGCTGATCCTTGTGTCGGCAGTAGTGGCGGTCATCGGGCCTTATTATCTGAACAAAACCAAGACCTATGCCCAGCAGGAGCAGCGGGC
>CAZSBD010000070.1:6679-7915 GCA_964605215.1 uncultured Oscillospiraceae bacterium
CCATTGTGATGGAAACCTACGCCGCCGCTCAGAATTACATCGCGGAAAACGGCGTCGAGGGCTTGGGCGAGGTTTGGGTCTATCATAACGACCGCTTTGAAAAACGTTACAATTTGCAGCAGACAGATATCTGGGATGCTTTGGGCGATAACGTGGATGTTTATCATTATGACAATGAAAAGGGCTACTTTGTCGGTGACTGTGTGGTTCGCTGCCGAATTGATGAGAAGGGCAATATTACTGAGCACCGGGTATTTACCCAGAACGGCAACTTAACCACCCGTATTATTCCCGGAGAGAAACCCAGCAACAAAGAAGGCAATCAGCTTAAGAACGTATGGTAACAGGAGACAGATGAATGGAACAGAAAAAAGAAAAGGGTCTTCCGATTTTTGCCATTTTGGCGCTCGTTGTGTTGGTGGCCGGCATTTGTGCGGCAATGATCCCGTCACTCAAGACCTATCGGGAACAGGTGCGGACGCAGGCTTTATATGCAGAGAGTAAAGCGGTTTATTATGCGGCCCAGAATGTGGTGCGTACAGCCCGGGCTGATGGCACCATCCAAGACGGATCTATGACTTCCGATGGGGTAGATGAGATGTCCGGCAAGCTCCAGGAAGAGCTAATGGGGCTGATTGAAGGGCAGTATCAGGCTGCGGTTAGCGGCAGCCAGCTAAGCACCGTTTATGTGACGGATGGTAAATACTACGTTGAGTATGACAAAAATGGCGTGAAAGAGATGAACTTCCAGCTTCCCAAAAGTGAAGAAGAAGAGGCAGAATAAACAGAAATAAAGCGGGAAACCTGTACACAAGCTGTGCAGGTTTTTCTTTGTGAAAAAAACCAAACATTTGTTCTTGCAAGTGAAGAGGAATTTTCGTATAATAAAGATACTTCTTAAGAAAAGAGTGAAGTTATGGCAGAATTTAAGATCGTCAGTGACTATAAAATGGCTGGAGATCAGGCTCAGGCGGTAGCCAAGCTGGCAGCCGGCATTCAAGAGGGTATGGAAGAGCAGACCCTGCTGGGCGTGACTGGTTCGGGCAAGACCTTTACGATGGCTAACATCATCGAGCAGGTACAGCGGCCTACCCTGGTTTTGGCGCACAATAAGACTCTGGCGGCACAGCTGTGTTCCGAGCTGCGGGAATTTTTCCCCAACAACGCTGTGGAATTCTTTGTGTCCTACTACGATTATTATCAGCCGGAGGCATATATTGCCTCTACAGATACTTA
>CAZSBD010000071.1:0-7897 GCA_964605215.1 uncultured Oscillospiraceae bacterium
CCTTCTTCGCTTTCATTTCATCGATCAGCTGTTCAAAATACTTCTTGCCCACTTCCATAACGACATCGGAGAACATCTGAATGAATCTTCTATAAGAATCGTAAACAAATCTTGCAAACTTGGGATCGTCATTTCCTTGAATCATCGCTTCCACAACTTCGTCATTCAGGCCCAAATTTAAAATGGTGTCCATCATACCCGGCATAGAAGCACGGGCGCCAGAACGAACGGAAACCAGCAACGGATTTTTCAGATCACCGAACTTCTTGCCGTTGATTTCCTCCATCTTGTCCACATATTCCATGATCTGCGCCATAATCTCATCGTTGATCTCACGTCCATCCTCATAATACTGAGTGCAGGCTTCTGTGGTAATGGTGAAGCCTTGAGGAACGGGCATACCCAAATTGGTCATTTCTGCCAGGTTTGCGCCTTTACCGCCTAAAAGCTCCCGCATCTTTCCATTGCCTTCGGAAAAGAGATACACATATTTTTGCATACTTGTCACCTTTCTTATATGTTTTTTATTCTAAAAGCCATAACCGTTTTCTTATAATCTCTATGGTTTTATTATATCAAAAACAAAAATTTTTTACCAGCATTCTTTGTGAAAAACCCTTCAATATTTTCCGTTGTTTTTTATAAAAATTATGATAAATATTTCACTTTTTTATGCACTTTCACACTTTGCAGCCTAATTTTCCCTTTCCTGCAATTTTACAAAAAAAGGGGCAGTTTTCCGGTGAAAACTGCACCTTTTTCTTTTAGTTTATGCATTTTCTGCAATCAATTGGCCATCTTTTTCTTTTAGTTCGATCTTGCCAACTTTTTGGACTTTTCCTGATAACATTTGCTCTGCCAGCAGGTCTTCTACCTCAGACTGCACGGCTCTCTTCAGCGGCCTTGCGCCGTAAACCGGATCAAAACCAACCCGAGCCAGATGGGCAGGGACGGTTTTATCCCAACTCAGTTCCGTACCCATTTCCTGCATCCGATCCGCAACCTGACAAAGAAGATTTTCCGCAATCTTTTGAATCTCTTCCTGAGTCAGACGGTGGAATACGATAATATCGTCAATTCGGTTAAGGAATTCAGGACGGAATGCCTGTTTCAGTTCACCCATAACCTCTTCCCGAATGACTGCATCGCTGCGCTCCTGCTCTTCTTCTCCGCTGCCAAAGCCCAAGCTCTTACGCTTTTCTGTGATCTTTCTAGCGCCAATATTGGAGGTCATAATAATCACGGCGTTTTTGAAGTTGACCTTTCTGCCCTGGGCGTCGGTAAGAACACCGTCATCCAGAATTTGCAGCAGAATGTTAAACACATCCGGATGAGCCTTTTCAATCTCATCAAAGAGGATAACAGAATAGGGTTTTCTGCGGATCTTTTCCGTCAACTGACCGCCCTCGTCGAAGCCTACATAACCCGGAGGCGAGCCAATGATCTTGGAGACAGAGTGTTTCTCCATGTATTCAGACATATCAACCCGGATCATGGCATTTTCATCTCCAAAAAGGACATCTGCCAGAGCCTTACACAGTTCCGTTTTGCCCACACCGGTAGGCCCTAAGAAGATGAATGAGCCGATGGGCCGCTTGGGATCCCGCAGGCCGACACGGCTTCTGCGAATCGCCTTGGACAAGGCCTGAATGGCTTCATCCTGTCCAATGACCCGCTTATGGAGCGTCTCCTCCAGATGCATCAACCGCTCGCTTTCATCTTCGGTCAGTCGAGCTGCGGGAATGCCTGTCCAGCTGGCGATGACTTCCGCAATGTCTTCCTCTGTCACTTCCCCGTTGGAATGAGACATGGTTTCCTGCCAAGCCCTTTTCTTAGTCTCCATCTCTTCCTTCAGCTTATTTTCCTGATCCCGGATAGAAGCGGCCTTTTCAAAATCTTCACTCTTGACAGCCTCTTCCTTTTCCTGCTTCAGCTTTTCCAGCTGTTCCTCCAGATTCTTCACATCCGGTGGCGCTGTGGTGGATTTCATCCGAACCCGGCTGGCTGCCTCATCCATCAGATCAATCGCTTTATCCGGCAGGCGGCGATCTCCAATATACCGAACAGACAGCTTAACCGCCTGCTCCAGTGCTTCATCGGTGATCTTGACACCGTGATGGGCTTCATAACGATCCCGCAGACCCTTCAGGATCAGAACAGCATCCTCTGGCGTAGGTTCGCCTACATCCACAGGCTGGAACCGACGCTCCAGCGCGCTGTCCTTCTCAATAAACTTGCGGTATTCCTGCAAGGTGGTCGCGCCGATTACCTGAATCTCGCCGCGAGCCAATGCCGGCTTTAAGATGTTGGCCGCATCCAAAGCGCCTTCCGCAGAGCCGGCACCTACGATCATATGCAGTTCATCAATGAACAGAATTACATCCTTTGCCTTGGCCAGCTCATCGATTACGCCTTTGATTCGCTCCTCAAATTCACCTCTGTACTTGGTACCGGCAATCATACCAGCCAAGTCCAAAGCGATCAGCCGCTTGCCCTTGATGCTTTCTGGCACACTGCCTTCCACGATTTGGATCGCCAAGCCTTCCGCTACCGCAGTCTTGCCTACGCCGGGATCGCCTACCAAAGCCGGATTATTTTTGGTTCTTCTGGACAATACCTGAATCACTCGGTTGATCTCTTTTTCCCGGCCAATAACCGGATCCAGCAGACCATCCTTAGCTGCTTTGGTCAGATCTTTACCGTATTTCTCCAGAATCTTGCCGTTCTCTCCCTTGCTACCAGCACCGCTGGAGCCTTCCGTTCCAGCGCCGCCTTCGCTCTGGCCTTCGCTGCCAACAGCTTCAGAAAGGGCTTGATACAGACGATTCCGGTCTACGCCCAGTGTCTCCAGAATCTGCAGAGCCACATTATCACTCTCTGCAACCAGGCCCATCAGTAAATGCTCTGTACCTACATAGCCCTGGCCCATCTGCGCCGCAGCCTGAAAAGCCAGCTCAATGATCTTCTTGGTTCTGGGGGTCAGGCCCTGGGGAACCGTTTCACCGCCAGAACCCTTTCCCATCAATTCTACAATTTTATTTTCCAGGCTTTCACTTTCGATTCCTAGATTTGTCAATACCTGATAAGCGATTCCTTCGCCCTCTCGTACCAGACCCGCCAGCAAATGCTCCGAACCCACATAGCCATGACCCATCTGCGCCGCAATCTCTTGTGCCAAACGAATCGCGTTTTCTGCTTTTGGTGTAAATCTATTTTGGAAGAACATAAAATTCATCTCCTTTTATCTTTTATTTATATAGACTTATTTTCTTCTATCTGTAAATTGTTTCCAATTTTTTCCCGAATCATTCGGGCTCGATAAATATCTCTCTCTTCTGGCTGATTTTTCCCCTGCTGGGTCAGCCGAGCCGGCATCACCTGACCGGAGACCGCATAAACAGTTTCTGGATCCACGCCAGTCAAAATACCTCGTTCCAAACCCAACATAACATCAGATAAACGCTGTGCGCTTTCCTGGCTATCCATCTGCCGGGCTGTTTTAACCAAACCTGCACTGCGGCACACCCGATCCCAAAGAGGAAGAGGCTGCTGTTCCATTACCTGGTTGCGCAGTTTCTTTTCCCGCTGAATCAGAGAGGTTGCTGTATTGGTTACTTTTTGTGTAATTTCCTCATCAGAAGCGCCCAGAGTCAGCTGATTAGAAAGCTGATACATAGCGCCTTGGGCCTTACTTCCTTCGCCGCCGGTTCCCCGGATGGTAAAACCTGCCCGGGAAACTGCATTGATCACATCCTCCATTTCCCGGTTTGCCGTGAGCATATACAGGTGAAGCATTACAGATACCCGCAGTCCTGTGCCCAAATTGGTGGGGCATGAGGTCAGATAGCCCAGCTGGTCATCATAATCGAAGGTTAAACTGCCCTCCAATACAGATAGCAGCCGTTTTGCTGTCTGGGCGCATTCCGCCGGACAAAAGCCCATGCCAATTACCTGCAGCCGAATATGATCCTCCTCACCGATCATAATAGAAATATGCCGGTCTTTGGATAAGATCACATAACCGCCGGCGGCACACAACTCCTGGGAAATCAAATGCTGCTCTACCAGCGCCCGGGCCTCCAAGCTGCCTGCCAAAACCGGCTGCAGCTCCAACTCCTGCTGTAAAACCGGCGCCGTACCCAGTGCCTTCCATATCTGATCCGCAATTACTTTCTTCTGGGTTAAGGTCAGGTTTAAATAAGGGGTTCCTTTTAAGTTTCGCGCGTAACGGACACGAGTAGAGGCAACAATATTGGAAAATCCGCCTTGCAATCCTTCAAAACTCATTTTTCTTCCTCCTTCCTGCATTCCTTAATCTGATCCCGCAAAACAGCAGCCTGTTCATAATTTTCCTCGGCAACAGCCTGACGCAGCTGTGCTTGCAGCTTTTCCAGCTTAGTCTCGGGCTTTTTAATCGCTGGCTTCACCGGTACAGCGGTTTTACTTTCTACCGGCAGCTGAGGCTTTTTCTGATGGTCTGTCCCCTGCACACTGCGAATATACGGCATCAGTACATTGGAAAATACAGAATAACACTGACCACAGCCCGCCCGGCCTGTTTCCTGCAATCGGGATAAGGTCATACCGCAAGTGGGACAAGTGGTTTCAGCCATCTGATTATCTATGGGTAAATAGTTAAAAAACAAATCGGAAAACATAGAAGAAAAGGGATTTCCTACCTGCCCCGCACATTGGGGACACAAATGCATTTCCGTTTTCTTTCCGTTAATCACCTGAGTCACATGGGTAGTTGCCTCATGCTTTCCGCAAATCTGACATAACATAATAGAGTCCCTCCTTAAATCTTGCATTATTTGGCCAGCGCCAGCAGGCCATATTTAAAAATTTCTGCCCGGATAGCATCCTGATAATTTTGCGCGATCTTCTGCATTGCCCGATCGGAAACAACACCCATTAAAATCTGAGCCTCCCGCTCGGAAAGAACATCGCTTTTCACCAGATAATTGCTAATAGAAGCGGCGGTATTCAAGCTCAGCGAATCACCAAAGCTATGAGCTGCCTCCAGCAGCATCGTCTGTTTATCGCTGATGATGCGCATAATTCGGATATAACCGCCGCCGCCCCGCCGAGATTCTACCAAATATCCGTTTCGCGGAGAAAATCGGGTTTCGATCACATAATTGATCTGACTGGGCACACAGGAAAAACGGTTTGCCAGCTCTTTACGCTGGATTTCTGCCACACCGCCGCCATCTATGAGCATCTCTCCAATGAAGTCCGCTATCAAATCGCTCATTTTCATATTTCAGACTTCCTTTCTGACCTTTTCTGACCTTTCTGTTTTTATTATAAGCCTTTTTTGAAAAAAGGCAAGAGAAATTTCTGACCTTTTCTGACTTTTATGATCGAATACGGTCGTTTATCTCTTGATATCTTATTTTTTCAAATAAAATCTCTTTTTTTCTCACTTTTTCAGCTTACTGACCATTTAATTTTTTCTTCAACCATTTAAATATCCATCCAAAAAAAGCTATGCATCCTTTTGTTTAAAACGCCTTGGAAAATACTGTTTTTTCTGTGAAGTCTTTCAAACTTGAGAAAAACCCTTGTAATTTTTAAAACTTATGATACAATATAGATAATTAATTTTCAGGAGGTGTTTCGACAATGACATATGTAATTACTGACGCTTGCATCAGCTGTGGTGCATGTTCCAACGGATGTCCCGTTGGCGCTATTGAGCAGGGTGATTCTCAATACACAATTGATGCTGGTGCTTGCATCGACTGTGGCGCATGTACTGGTACATGTCCCATTGGTGCTATTGAGCAGGGCTAAATCTTACTTAAAAGAAAAAGGTCTATGATTTTCATAGACCTTTTTCTTTTGCCCAGATATATTTCCAGCCCCTTTTAAAAAACTGCCGAGAAAAATTCCGGCAGTTTTTTGATTCAAAAATTTATTCTTCTATCTTGGTAACGGCAATAGACAGCTCATCTAGCTGTTTTTGATCTACCACATCCGGGCAGGAAGTCATCAGCTCGGAAGCATTCTGTACCTTGGGGAAAGCAATGGTATCCCGAATAGAATCCAGACCTGCCAGCAGCATGCACAAACGATCCAAGCCGTAAGCCAGACCGCCGTGGGGCGGTGCGCCATACTTGAAAGCGGTCATCAGATGACCAAATCTTTCCTGTGCATCCGCATCGGTAAAGCCCAAAATACGGAACATCTTTGCCTGCAGATCGGTGGAGTGAATACGGATAGAACCGCCGCCCAGCTCACAGCCATTGAGGACGATATCATACGCCTTGGCACGAACCTTCTCCGGTGCGGTATCCAGCAAATCAATATCCTCATCCATAGGCGCAGTAAAGGGATGGTGCATAGCCACCAAACGGCCCTCCTCTTCGCTGTATTCAAACTGCGGGAATTCTGTTACCCATAACAGCTTGAATTCGTCCTTCTTCAAAAGGCCCAGTCTCTTAGCCAGCTCCACTCTCAGCGCGCCCAGAGCAGTAACTGCGGTCTGCCAGTCAGCGTCTGCCACTACTAACAGGATATCACCGTCCTTAGCATCCGCCCGTGTCTTAATCGTCTCAACCTCTTCTTCACTGAGGAATTTAGCAAAGGAAGATGTTATCTTACCATCCATCAGTTTGAGCCAAGCCAGACCCTTGGCCCGGTAAGTCTTGACGAAATCTGCCAGCTTATCAATCTCCTTGCGAGGGAACTTATTCGCATAGCCATTCATATTGATCAGGCGAACGGTGCCTCCACCCTCTACGGCATCCTTAAACACCTTAAAGGAGCAACCCTTTGCAATATCAGAAATATCCTGGATCTCAAAGCCCACACGCAGATCCGGCTTATCCGAACCAAAACGGTTCATCGCATCAATCCAAGGCATTCTCTGGAGGGGCAGCTGAATATCAATGCCCATCACTTCCTTAAATACTCTCTGCAGAAAGCCTTCGTTAACAGCCATGACATCTTCTGCTTCTACAAAAGACATTTCCAGGTCGATCTGCGTGAATTCCGGCTGACGGTCTGCGCGGAGATCCTCATCCCGGAAGCAGCGAGCGATCTGGAAATAGCGGTCAACACCGGACAGCATCAGCAGCTGCTTATACTGCTGAGGGGACTGAGGCAGCGCATAGAATTTACCCGGATGAACGCGAGAAGGAACCAGATAATCCCGGGCGCCCTCCGGTGTGGATTTTTGAAGCATGGGAGTTTCGATCTCCAAAAAGCCCTGCTCATCAAAGTAATTTCTGGCCAGCTGGGTCAGTCTGTGACGGAAGGCCAGATTATGCTGCATAGAAGGTCTTCTCAGATCCAGATACCGGTACTTGAGCCGCAGCTGGTCATTGACCTCCTTGTCATCGGAAATCTCAAAGGGAGTGGTTTCACTCTGAGACAAAATACGAATATCGGTTACGATCAGCTCGATCTCACCCGTAACCATTTTGGGGTTGATGGCACTTTCCGCTCTGGCTGCCACCTGACCCCGGATCGCCAAAACATATTCTGTTCTTACGGTTACCGCCTGGGCAAACAGCTCTGCATTGACGGATTTATCAAAAGTACACTGCACAATACCGCTTCGATCCCGCAGCAAAAGGAACAGCACACCGCCGTTATCTCTGGTTCTGTCGCACCAGCCGTTAACGGTCACTTCTCTGCCGATATCCTTCCTTCCCAGCGTTCCGCAATAGTCGGTCCGCTTCATAC
This sequence comes from uncultured Oscillospiraceae bacterium, assembly GCA_964605215.1. GTDB lineage: Bacteria > Bacillota > Clostridia > Oscillospirales > Butyricicoccaceae > CAZSBD01. Next base: position 7,696 of record CAZSBD010000071.1, read on the forward strand.
CATGAATTGATGTGGACATAATCTATTTTCCTCTCTATTTCTTAATAACCTGTGCAATCGCCTGAGCAGTTAGATCCATTTCGGTCTGCACGCCAGTTTCCATATTCTTAAGCCGAATCTTACCAGATTCCATTTCACCGTCTCCAATAACAGAAGAATACCGGGCGCCAATTTTATCCGCGTATTTCATCTGAGGCTTGAG
>CAZSBD010000072.1:0-7555 GCA_964605215.1 uncultured Oscillospiraceae bacterium
AGATATGGGACTCAAGGATGTGGTGCTTCAGGTTCGGCCATGCGCTGACGCTTTCTATCCTTCCCAGCTGTTTCCCTGGAGCCGCTTTCTCACCGGCGCCCAGGGGCGGGCCCCGGCCGATGGCTCTGACCCTTTGGCCTATTGGGTGGAAGAAGCCCACAAGCGGGGTCTGTCCCTCCATGCCTGGATCAATCCCTTCCGCGTAACCATAGGCGGGCAAGGAGAAATTTCCGGCTTATATCACAAAAATCCCGCTGTTCTTCATCCGGAATTTGTGGTAAACTATAAAGAGAATCTATATTTCGATCCCGGCCTGCCAGGTGTCCGTCAGCTGATTGCCGATGGCGTAAGGGAGCTGGTGCAAAATTATGATATTGACGGCATTCAGCTGGATGATTATTTTTATCCCGACACAGATTTCCCCGATGACGCCTCTTACAAAACCTACAGGGGCAGCTTCGCCGATAAAGCCAGCTGGCGGCGGGATAATATCAATCAGCTGATTCGGCAGCTGGATGAAGTTATCCATCAAACAAAGCCGTCCCTCCGCTTCGGAGTCAGCCCAGCGGGAATCTGGTGCAACCAATCCACAGACAGCCGAGGCAGCGCCACCTCCGGCAGTGAGACCCTGACCACTGCATGCGCGGACAGCTATACCTGGGTGAAACAGGGCTGGGTGGATTACATCTGCCCCCAGATCTATTGGGAGCGGGGTCACCCCCAGGCGGATTATGAAACTCTGGCCCGCTGGTGGGCGGACACGGTGAGGGATACGGATGTTTCCCTCGCCATTGGCCTGGCGGCTTACAAGGCCCAGCAGGCCCAGGCCGGTTCCCCCTGGTTTGGCACGGAAGAGCTAATCGAACAGCTCACCCTAAACCGGCAGATTGACGGCATTTCCGGCGTCTGCTTTTTCCGCTACGGCTCTCTCCTGGCGGTGGATGGGCTGCCGGAGGCGTTAGCTCAGTTTTACGCTTCTGATTCCATTCCGGAGCATTCGGACAGCCTGCCGGAGGATACGCCGGCTCCATCTCAGGACGATCCGGCTTCCCTCTCCTTGTGGCAGCGGATCCTGGCCCTTTTCCGTCTGCTTGTAGGCTGGCTGACTTAATCAAAACAAAGGATGAACCTATTTTGGAAAAGCAATATCTCCATACCTATGAAACTACCTACGGCGATGGCGACCCCAATGGTTGGGTTCGGCCCGCTGTGCTGGCTGACCTGCTGCAGGATGCCGCCAACGCCCATGCCAATCACTTGGGGCTGACTCATCCCGGCTCTCATATCCTGTGGGTTATGACCCGGATGCGGCTGGTATGCACCCGTCCTGTCCCAGCGGGACAGGCAGTGAATGTGCAGACCTGGTGCCGCGGCGTCAAGGGCCCCAGCTGGCTGCGGGATTTCGCCCTGACCACGCCGGAGGGGGCGCAGATCGGACAAGCGGCCACCCATTGGGCCTTGTGGGATCGGGAAAAGAATACCATACTGCGGCCTGCCGCCCTGGGAGATCCGGAAATCTATACCCTCACCGGTCAGCCTGCCGCCCCTTCACCGGAGCGGCTACGGCTGAAAAACCCTGTCCCCTGTTATCGCCATTTGGTGCGCTACAGCGATCTGGACGGCAACCAGCATATGAACAACGCCAAGCTGCTGGATGTGATCTGTGATGCCTTGGCCCTGCATCGGTTGGCGGGACAATACCTTTGTGACCTGCAGGTGCTGTACAAGACCCAATGCCGCTGGCCGGAGGAAATTTCAGTGGAACGGGAAGACGCCGCCCCCGGCACTGTCCTTTTGCGGGGCCGCACCGGGGATGAAGTGAAATTTGAAGCCTGCGCCCGTCTGGCGCCGGTCCCAGATAAGAAGGTGAATCTATGAGCATCGAAAAACGGATCATTCAAGACATTCTGGCTTGCTGCCAGCCAAAGTATATTATTTTATACAGCGAAAAAATCTCTCTTTTCGACCATATTCTCCGGGGTGCCAATTTCTGCATTGTTGTCCCTACCCTTGAGAAGAAAAAGCTGACCCATAAGCTGTATCTTACCATTTCCGCGGATATTCCCTTTAATCTCCTTCTTTACACCCCGGAGGAATGGGCGCAGATGATTGCGGATCCGGCCAGCTACGCCTCTCATATCGCCAAGAAAGGAAAGGTGCTTTATGAGCAGACGTAGAGGAAACAGCGACAGCGTATATTACTATAAATGGCTGGAAAAAGCCCTTTCGGATCTGCAGACTGCCCGGCTCATCAAAACCTATGACGGGGATTATTACGCTGTGGCCTTTCACTGTCAACAGGCCATTGAAAAGGCGCTTAAGGGCTGGCTCCTGTTTAAATCCGGCCGCCATTATGACGGCCACAACTTGACCTACTTATGCCGTCAGGCCGCCCAGCTGGACAGCAATTTCACAGAATATCTGGACGAGAGCGCCGCTCTGAACAGCTATTATATTGAAACCCGCTATCCCACGGATTTGCCCTTTGAGATCACCGAGCAGGAGATCCTTACCGTCCTGCGGATGGCAGAAGATATCTTCGCCTATATCCGCCGGGATCTGTATATGGAAAAGGAACCGCCCCATAAGGTGAAGACCTAACGTTTCCACATCTTACCTCAAAGATTTTGATTCCCGGCTCATAAGGAAAAAGAACCGCTTGCCCTTTTCCCTTCGTAGCAAAAAGGCTCCCGCCTGGGAGCCTTTTTTATGTTCTTTCCAAATACTGATGCACATCGGATGCCAGATACAGCGACCCGCACCAGATTACGCCGCCGCCTGTCTGCTGCGCCCAGCAGCAGCTTCGGCGCCAGGCTTCTTCTATGGTTTGTAGAGCCTCAGCGGGGATACCTTCCTGCTGCGCCCGCTTCCTTAGCTGTGCCGCCGGCAAGGCTCGGGGCTGATCCGGAGCAACACACAGCGCCTGACAGATATGCGGCGCCAGAAATTCCAACAAGCGGTCGCTGTCCTTATCTGCCATGACCCCGATCACCGCCATCATAGACCGGTTGCCTGCCAAGGCCTCCAAGGCCTGAGCCAGAGCCTTGCCGCCCTGGGGATTGTGGGCGCCGTCCAGCAGCACCAGGGGCTGACGGGACAACATCTCCAGCCGGGCGGGCTGACGGGCCTTGGCAAGGCCCTGCCGGATAGCGTCCTCCGTCAGCCTGTCCCAGCCCTCCTTCCGCAGCAGGCGGCAGGCTGCCAAAGCGGTGACAGCATTTTCGACCTGGTAGCCGCCAGCCATCCCCACATGGAAGCGGTCTTCTTCCACCTGAAAGTCCGTGCCTTCCCAGCTCATTTTGCCTACAGATATCTGATGGGATGAGATCCGAAGCAGCCGACTGCCCTGCCGCGCCGCTGCCTGCCGGATCACCTCCATGGCTTCCTCCGACTGACCGGGACATGTGACCACCGGCCGCCCCGCCTTGATAATGCCGCACTTCTCCCCGGCAATGGCGGTGATGGTGCTGCCCAGTACCGCCGTATGATCCAGGCCGATCTCTGTGATAATGCTGACCACCGGCCGGGCAATGGCATTGGTGGCGTCCCACCGGCCGCCCAGGCCTGCTTCCGCTGCCACCGCCTGACAGCCCTGCTCCGCCAGATAACCATAGGCCATCGCTGTCAGGAATTCAGATTCGTTGACGTCCCCAATCTGCGCCGCCAGAGGCAACAGCTTTTCCGTCCACCGGGCCATCTCCTCCTTGGAAATCATTTTGCCGTCCAGTTGGATACGCTCCCGGAAGTCAAGGACAGCTGGAGAAATATACAGCCCTGTCCGGTAACCAGCCTGCAGCAGAGCTTGAGCCACCATAGCAGCCACAGAGCCTTTGCCGTTGGTCCCGGCAATATGCACCACCGCCAGTTTTTCTTCCGGGTGATGCAGCAAAGCCAACAGGCCGCAGATCCGCTTTAAGGACGGCCCGCTCTGGCTGAATCGGGGCAGGTTTTGAATTTTTTCTTTGGCTTCCCAATATTCCATATTCTTCTCCTAAACCAAAACAGGAGCTTTTTGCGCGAAGCGTCTATGGAGATATCCAAAAACCATGGCGTGTATGTAACCTTTTTGACGCTTTTCGCTTAAAAAATCACCTATCTGTAGTTTTTCGACAGCCTCAAACGGGAGCCTTTCGGCTCCCGTTTGCATGCTTTTTTAATTTTCTGTCCGGAGATACCGGTAAATTTCCCGCAGGAAGATTTTCAAAACACAAAACAGCGGCACGGCGATAAACATACCGATCGGGCCACACAGCCGGTTGCAGACCAGCAGCGCCAGCATAACGATAATGGGATGCAGGCCCACAGATTCGCCCTGCACCTTGGGGGTGATGATGTTTCCCTCAATCTGCTGAATCACCACAACGCAAATAATGACGATCACAGTCTTGGACAGCGTACAAGTCACCAAAGCCACACAGCTGGCGATAATGCCGGAGATAATAGAACCAAAATAAGGGATATAATCCAGCATAAAGGCGATGACTGCCAACAAAAAAGCGTAATCCAGCTTTAAAATGGAAAAGGTGATGAAGGTAGTTACCGCCATACCGAAAGCGATGATGGTCTTAACCTTCAGATACTTCCATGTAACATCTGCACATTCCTGCGCCAGCTTGCGCAGATGATCCTGCATCGAGGCGGGAAACAGACGGACAATCCAATCAAACAGCTGCTCTGCGTCCAGCATCAGATAGACGGAAATAATAACCACAACTAAAACATCCACGATCTTGGTGGTACTGCCCAGCAGGGCCGTCAGGATTTTCCAAACCAAATTGCTCAGATAATCCTCCATCTGAATAAGCATAGAATCCAGCTTTGCCGCGAAAGAAGTAGGCAGATTCATTTCATCCATTTTGGTCATAATCTGATCAATATAGTGATTAACCTGTTCCACATAAGCCGGCATATTGTTGGACACATTGCTCAGCTGGGTGGTAATATTCGGAACTACGATAGAAATCAGAATGCCGATGCCCAAAGCGATGAGACAAAGAACGATCAAAACACTCAGGCCTTTTTTAATCTTAAATTTTTGGGAAATGCCTTTGACCAGCGGGCTAAGAATAAAGGCAAAAACGCCTGATATGACAAACAGATACAAAATGTCTGAAAAAATTGTCATACAAGCCACGGCCGCAATCACCAAACCGATAATGATTGCAAGCTTGGTATTCTTCATAGAAATCTCCTTTTTCTGTTATCGTTCAGTCGTACAATTATTATAACGTGTTCTATTGGAGAAGTAAACCGAAAAAGCGGCTTTTTTTGTTTTGTATTCCTTTGCGTAATCTGCTACAATAAAAAATATCCATTCCCAGGAGGTTTCCTATGTCCATTCCTCAAACCCTTGCCCATGAATTTAACATCCGGCCCGCTTATGCGGAAAATACGATCCGCCTGCTGGATGAGGGCAACACCATCCCCTTTATCGCCCGGTACCGTAAGGAACAGACCGGCAGTATGGACGATCAGCTTTTACGGCAGGTGGAAAAGCGGCTGTCCTATCTGCGCTCACTGGACAAACGGCGGGAAGAGATCACCCGCAGCATCACTGAGCAAGGCGCTATGACCGAAAGCCTGACAGCCGCTCTGAACAAGGCCGCCACCCTCACCGAGCTGGAGGATCTCTACCGTCCCTTCCGGCCCAAGCGGCGCACCCGGGCTTCCCAGGCCAAGGAAAAGGGTCTGGAGCCTCTGGCAAAGCTGTGCCTTTCCCAAAAAGAAAAGAAGCAAACCCCGGAGGCTTTGGCAGTCCCCTTCCTCTCCCCGGAAAAAGGAGTCAACACCCCGAAAGAGGCTCTGGCCGGTGCTTGTGATATCCTGGCAGAGCAATTTTCCGAGGATGCCTCTGTCCGCCGCCGGCTGCGAAGCCTGCTTCACCGCACTGGTATGCTTACCGCCCAGGGACAGGGGGAATCCGTCTACGAAATGTACTATGATTTTTCCCAGCCCTTACGCCGTCTGCAAAATCATCAGGTTTTAGCCTTAGACCGGGGGGAAAAGGAAGGCTTTCTTAAAATCAAAATTCAGGCAAATCAAGAAGAGGCTTTGTCTCTTTTGTTCCGACAGTATGTCCGTCCTGGCGCCAGCACCAGCGATCTGGTTGGCGCTGCCTGTGAGGATGCTTACACCCGGCTCATCTTCCCCTCTCTGGAGCGGGAGATCCGAAGCGAGCTGACGGACAAGGCCCAGGAATCCGCCATTTCTGTCTTTGCCCTTAACCTGCGGCCTTTGCTGATGCAGCCGCCTATTCGGGGCAAGACCTGTATGGCTGTGGATCCCGCCTACCGCACCGGCTGTAAAATCGCCGTATGCGACCCCACAGGACGGGTACTGGATACCACCGTGGTCTACCCCACCCCACCTCAAAACAAAAAGGAGGAAGCTGCTGCTGCCCTCACCCGTCTGATCCGCCGCCACGGCGTACAGATCATCGCCATTGGCAACGGCACCGCCTCCAAGGAAAGTGAAATTTTCATCGCCCAGCTGCTGGCGGATTTAAAGGAGCCGGAGCTTGCCTACGCTATGGTCAGTGAAGCGGGAGCTTCCGTCTATTCTGCTTCCCCCCTGGGGGCCGCAGAATTCCCGGAATTTGATGTTTCCCTGCGCTCTGCGGTTTCCATCGCCCGCCGCCTGCAAGATCCTTTGGCCGAACTGGTGAAGATCGATCCCCAAGCTATCGGCGTGGGGCAGTATCAGCATGACCTGCCCCCCAAACGGCTGTCCGAAACTCTGAAAGGGGTGGTGGAGGCCTGCGTTAACCAGGTAGGCGTAGATCTCAACACCGCTTCCCCCTCCCTTCTGGGCTATGTGGCCGGATTAAACGCCGCTGTGGCCAAAAACATCGTGGCTTATCGGGAGGAAAACGGCCCCTTTGAAAAGCGCTCTCAGCTAAAAAAAGTCCCCAAGCTGGGGCCGAAAGCCTTTGAACAGTGCGCCGGCTTCCTGCGCATTCCAGACAGCTCGGAGATTTTAGATCGAACTGCTGTCCATCCGGAATCCTATGCCGCCGTCAAAAAACTGCTGACCCTGTGCGGCTGCGACGCCGCCCATCTCTCTGACCTGCCCCAGCAAATCCAGAAAATGGACGAAGAAGCCCTGGCGGAAAAAATCGGCGTAGGCCTGCCTACCCTGCGGGATATCCTCCAGGAACTGCGCCGGCCCGGCCGGGATATCCGGGAAGAACTGCCGCCGCCTATGCTGCGCACGGATATTCTGGAAATGAAGGATTTAAAGCCGGGGATGGAGCTAAAGGGCACCGTCCGCAACGTGATTGATTTCGGCGCGTTTGTGGATATCGGCGTCCATCAGGATGGCCTGGTTCATGTTTCCAAAATCTGCGACCGCTATTTGAAGCATCCCTCCGAAGTCCTGACTGTAGGGGATGTGGTCACCGTCTGGGTCGAACAGGTGGATGTGAAAAAAGGCCGGATTTCTCTGACTATGAGGAAACCGTAACAAACGGATAAAATAAACCCGGCAGTGAGCCAAAAACAGTGATATGCTCCCTTCTAGGTAGACAAGCGAAATAATAAAAGCTTGCTGCCCGGAA
>CAZSBD010000073.1:0-7306 GCA_964605215.1 uncultured Oscillospiraceae bacterium
GATAGGGCATGGATCAGATATAAAAGGCAGCCGGTTTTGGCGCTGCCAAACAGGGTGACGCCGCACATGCCCACGGCAAAGGCGGGGCCGGTATTGCTGGCAAAGGCCAAAAGACGGCAGCCTTCCGCCCGGGAGCATTGGCCCTGCTGTACAAGCTCCGCGATGGCAGCCGCGCCAATGGGATAGCCGCCAGTCAGCCCCAGCAGAAGAGGAGCGGCCAGTTCTCCCCGCAAATGAAAGGCCCGGCGCATCAGGGGCCGGCATAAAGCGCCCAGAGGGCGGGTCAGGCCGGAGGAAATCACCAAGCGGGAGATCACAAAAAAGGGAAACAACGAAGGGATCACCCGCTGGGCGCACAGAATCAGACCCTCTCGTCCCGCCTGGACGCAGGCCGGCGCATGATAGATCAGGAGAACAAGAAAAACAAGCACACTGGCCCAGGTAAAAAGTTTTCGATAATCTGGCATAAGACAACCCTCCTTTTTCCATATATATGGCAAAGTGGGAATGAGAATGCGAAAGCCGCATAAAATTTAGGAAAGGGGTTGTGCTATGGCAAAGAAGAAGCAAACAAGGCTGGGGGAAAAGCTGCGGGAAAGCACCCGCTGGGATCCTCTCGCCCAATGGACAGCAGTTCGTGTGGAGATCTTAGGGGAAGAGCTGATCACGGTGGAAAACCACAAGGGTATTTTGGAATATGGGGAAACAGAAATGCGGATCAACTGCGGCCGGCGCATTCTGCGGGTCACCGGTATGGGGCTGACCCTGCAGGCCATGACGGAGGAAGCCATTGCCATCTGCGGCCGCATTCTGGGGGTGGAGTATTTGGATTAAAGGAGGAAAAAGGCTATGCTGGCGGAATTTTTAAAATTTTGCGGCGGCACCGTCCGGCTGCGGGTGCGCACCAACTATCCGGAACGGTTTTTGAATCTTTGCTCTCTCCATAGGGTATGGCTGTACGAGGCGGATCGGGCAGATATCGATGTGCTGTTTGTCACCATTTGTCTGAGGGATTTAAAGACTGTGCGGGGCTTTGTCCGCAAGGCCCATGGCCGTATTCGCATTGTCCGGCGGAAGGGGCTGCCCTTTTGGCTGGGCCGGACCCGGCGCCGCTATGGCTTGTGGGGCGGAGCGCTGTTTTTCCTTGTGATGCTGTATCTGCTGTTTACCCGGATCTGGGCGGTGGATGTGGCAGCCCCTCCTGGAATATCACAACGGGAAATTGTGGAAGAGTTAAGCCGCCTGGGGTTGCGCTGCGGCGTGGCGGCGGACAGCCTGGATGTAAAAGCCATCCAGCGGGAGATGATGTTGCAGCGGGAGGATCTGGCTTTTTTGGCGGTGAACCTTCACGGGAACCAGGCCAAGGTTCAGGTGGAGCTGCGCCGCCCTAAGCCGGAAATTTTGGATGAGGACCAGATCACCAGCGTGGTGGCTGCCAAGACTGGTATTATTACCAAAATGGAGGTACGGGGCGGCACGGCTGTAAAAAAGGTAGGAGAAACCGTGATGAAGGGAGAGATGCTGATTGACGCCTTGACCCAGCCGGTCAAGGAGGAATCCCAGCCCTTCCTGTCCCATGCCTTTGGCCAGGTGGAGGCTCAAACTTGGGAGCGGCTGCGCTCTGTCCGGTGCCTTACCGGGGAGAAAAAGGGAGAAATCGGAAAAATTTACAGGCGTTTTGCCCTGGTTGTGGGAAAAAAGCGGATAAATCTGTATTTTGACAGTGGAACAGACCTGGGGTCTTGTGATAAAATAACAAAAGAAAAGAAGATTGTCCTGGGAGATGGCTATATCCTGCCGGTTTATCTGGTGGAGCAGCAGTGGATTCCCTATACCCCGGAACCGGTGACTCTGGAGGCGGCAAGCTTACAAAGTGAGCTGGAGGAAAATGCCCGGCAGGAAATCCAAAACCGGATTCAGGGCGAGATTGTCACCATTTCCCACAGCTTGTCGGCGGAAAAGGATCTGGCGGTGCTGGATACGGTCAGCGAATGCCGGGAGCAGATCGGAGAAGTGGTGGCGGACGGACGCACACCGGAGGATCTTCTCAAACAGGAAGAAAAGAAAGGTTCTGAATAAATGGCGGAAAAAGCAATTAAGGCGCAAAGCATGCAGGCAGTGATCAATATTTTCGGTGCCTTTGATGAAAACATCAAAGCTCTGGAAAAGGAACTGGGGGTCACGGTTATCAGCCGGGAAACCGAGTTTAAGATCTTGGGCGAAGAGGAAGGAGTGGAGCAGGCGGCCAAAGCCATCCAGGCTCTTTTGGTGCTGGCAGAGCGGGGCGACCAGATCACCGTGCAGACCGTGAGCTATGTCATCGCTTTGACCCGGGAGGGTAAGGAGCAGGAGGTCGGCTCTCTGGGGCAGGATGTGATCTGTATCACCGCCAAGGGCAAACCCATCAAGGCCAAGACCATCGGCCAGAAGCAGTATATGGAAGCCATGCGCAAAAACACCATCACCATGGGCATCGGCCCTGCCGGTACCGGCAAGACCTATCTGGCAGTGGCGGCGGCGGTGACCGCCTTCCGGGAAAAGAAGGTAAGCCGTATTATTCTCACCCGTCCGGCGGTAGAGGCGGGAGAAAAGCTGGGCTTTTTGCCCGGCGATCTGCAAAGCAAGGTGGATCCTTATCTGAGGCCCTTATACGACGGTCTGTTTGAAATGATGGGGCATGAGACCTATACCAAGAACCTGGAACGGGGCTGTATCGAGGTGGCGCCGCTTGCCTATATGCGAGGCCGCACCCTGGATGATTCCTTTATTATATTAGATGAGGCCCAGAACACCACGCCGGAGCAGATGAAGATGTTTCTCACCCGAATCGGCTTTGGCTCTCAGGCGGTGGTTACCGGCGATATCACCCAGATCGACCTGCCCGACGGCAAAAACAGCGGTCTGAAGGAGGCTCTGCGGGTGCTGCGGGATGTAGAGGGCATCGCCCAGTGCTTCCTGACGGAAAAGGACGTAGTTCGCCATGAGCTGGTGCAGCGGATCGTCAAGGCTTACGCCAGGTATGAGGAAGCTCGTCAGCTGAAACAGGAAAAGAAGAAAAGATATGTCAAAATTGCGAAAAGAGGAGAATTCCATGGATCATAAAGTACGGGTCAGCGCGGTGGTGTCGGTGCCGGAAGAAGAGGCGGTGCGGCAGCTGATGATTCGCTGCGCCAAGGCAGCGTTGGAGGCGGAAAAGGTGGAATTTCCTGCCTTCGTGGATATTACCATTACAGACAATGAAGAAATTCGGGAAATTAATCGGGAATACCGGGATAAGGATACAGCGACCGACGTTCTCAGTTTCCCGATGTTTGAATTTTATAACGGAGAAGCCAGAGAAGAGCTGGAGGAGGATCCGGAAAGCGGCTGTGTGATGCTGGGAGATATGATTATTTCCTACGAGCGGGCGGTGCAGCAGGCGGCGGATTACGGCCATTCCCCTCAACGGGAGTGCGGCTTTTTAACCGTGCATTCTGTTTTGCATCTGCTGGGCTATGACCATGAGCGGGGGGAAGAGGAGCAGCAGCTTATGCGGCAGCGGGAGGAAGCGATTTTGTCCTCTCTGGGTCTGACCCGATGAAAAGGCTGGAGGATGAGCGGAAGCGTTTTTTTCGAGGCTTCCGGTTTGCCGCCCGGGGCATTGTCTTGTGCCTGCGGGGAGAGCGGAATTTCCGTTTCCATGTGTGCGCCGCCTTGTATGTGACGGCCTTTGGCGGCCTGGCCGGCTTTTCCCGGGAACGGTTTGCCCTTTTGTTCCTCTGCTTCGGTCTGATGCTGGGAGCGGAGGCCATCAACACTGCCATTGAGGGGCTGTGTGACCGGGTCACCCGGCAATGGGAGGAAAGCATCCGCAATATCAAAGACATCGCGGCGGGAGCCGTGCTTTGCTGTGCCCTTTTTTGCGTAGGAGTCGGCGTTGCTTTGTTTGGAGACAGAGCGGTCTGGGCGGCTATGGGCGGAACTTTGGCTTTACATAAAGGATATGGTGTGCTGCTGGTGCTTGGGATTCCGGCGGCTTTGGGTTTTATATTTTTAACAGGGAGAAAAAAAGATGAAGATTGAAAAAAGCGCGGTGGTTTCCATTGTGGGTAAGCCCAATGTGGGAAAATCCACTCTGACAAATCAGCTGGTGGGCCGGAAGGTGGCCATTGTTTCCGCCAAGCCCCAAACCACCCGAACCCGGATTACAGGCGTATGCAACCGGGGAAACTGCCAGTTTGTATTCATGGATACGCCGGGCCTGCATAAGCCTCGCAACCGGTTGGGTGATTTTATGGTCAAGGTGGTAGAGGATACCGTCTGCGATGTGGATGTAGCGGCGCTGGTGGTAGATCCCACAGCAGAGATCTCCCCGGCAGAGGAATCCCTCATTGCCAAAATGCAGGAAGAAAAAATACCTGCGGTTTTGGTCATCAACAAAATTGACTGCGTGCAGAAGGAAAAGCTGCTGGCAGTTGTTGCCGCTTATGCCGCTCTGTATAATTTTGAGGCGGTGGTGCCGGTTTCCGCCAAGACAGGGCAGAATGTGGACGAGCTTTTGGATGAATTTGAAAAATTCGCCATCGAAGGCCCCCAGCTTTTCCCGGATGATATGGTTTCTGACCAGCCGGAGCGGCAGCTGATCGCAGAGGTGATCCGGGAAAAAATGCTCCAGCTTTTGGAGCGGGAGGTTCCCCATGGCATCGCCGTGGAGATCACCCGTCTCACCCAGCGGGAAAATGGTATTGTGGATATTGACGCCACAATTTATTGTGAGAAAAACAGTCACAAAGGCATTATCATCGGCAAGCGGGGCGCAATGCTGCGGCAGATCGGCCAGCTGGCCCGGGAGGATCTGGAAAAGCAGATGGAAACCAAGATTTATCTGGAGCTTTGGGTCAAAGTCAAAGAGGGCTGGCGCAACAACATTTATCAGATGCGTAACTTCGGCTATGAAAGTGAATAAATTCCTTGCTTTATAACACAAAAAAGGCATCTTCTGTTGAGAAAACACAGAGGATGCCTTGAACTTTGCTATGCTTGCAGCAGTTTTTCGTAGGGGATCTTTAAAATTTTATGAAATAATTTCAGCTCATCCGCATAAATGTGCCGTTGACCAACTTCGATTTTTGCCAGAGCGCTTCGAGTCAGGTCGCAGCCGCAAACCTGCATTTGCGCTGCCAGCTGTTCCTGGGATAAATCAAGCTCCAAGCGGTATTTCCGAATGTTACGCCCAACGGCTTTTTCAAATTCAGGGTTTATATCAACACCTCGTGTACACTTATTTTGGTGCGGTTTGTGTTGATTTTATACGAAAACTTCTTTATGCACCCATACAAGTGCAAACGAGAAAGAAGTGAAAATTTGCACGAGATGGATTCTATCCTTCTTCCAGGCAGAAAATCTCGGCAGCTTGCATTGAAATTGCAACAATGTTATAATGAACGCAAATCCTGTGTTGGCTGCGTAATTTGAAAACAAATGCAATTCGGAACATAAATTGCGCGGGTCACAGGCTGAGAGAAGGCCGTTTGCGCCATCCCAAACATAAGCGGGAACCAGAAGGTTTTCCCCACAACAATTAACAAAGCTGCCGAAATTTTGGCAGGATAGTCCGCTATTCGCCGCCCAGACTAAGAAAGGGAGGTGATAGGCATGAAGGATCTTTCGTGGAAGTGGTTTGAGATGACCGGTCTGCCGGCGTTCTACTTAGCTTATAAAAAACACCAAACCGAACAGCTTCATACCGAGGAAACTAAAACGCATGAACATCAGAGGACTGATTATCCGGGAAACGGATTTTGGGGAATATGACCGGTACTTAACGGTGTTGACCCAGTGGAACACAAAAATCAGCATTTTATGCAAAGGGGTGCGCCGCCGAAAAAGTCCTTTTGGGGCGGATCTTCACCTGTTTTGCTACGGAGAGTTTACCCTATTTGAAAACAGGGGAAAATATACCTTAAAAGAGGCGGAGACCCTGGATTCCTTTTGGGAGGTCACCGGGGATATCGTAGCGTATGCCCTGTGCTGTTATTTTTCCCAGCTGACGGAAACCGGCTTGGCGGAATGCCGGCCGGAGGAAATGGAGGAGGAACGGCCGCCTTACCTGCGGCTGTTTTTGTGCGCCCTTTATGCCCTGCTGCGGCAAAAGCGCAGACCTGCCTTGGTCAAGGCCGCCTTTGAAATGCGCTTTCTGGAAATGGGCGGCTACGGGGCGGATCTTTCCGGCTGCGGGGAATGCGGCGGTGAGCCAGCCTTCTTTTCTGTGGAAAACGGCAACTGCCTATGTGTCCGCTGCGGCCCCCGGCCCGGCTATCAGCCCGTCAGCAGAGGAACCCTTGCCGCTTTGCAGCATATGCTGACAGCGGATTTGAAACGGCTGTTTGCTTACACGGTCGGAGAGGAAACGGAAAAAGTTCTGGCGGATTTGTGTCAGCGATATGTGCTGTATCACTGCGGCCGAACCTTTGATACCCTGGGGTTTTATGAATCACTCAATTTATAAGAGATCCTGTAAATTTGGGAGTAAATTATGAATCAATTAAGCGAAAAATCGTTAAAAACATTAGAATACTATACGGTTCTCCAGTTACTGGAGGAACAGGCGGTGAGCCAGGGAGCCAAGGAACGGGTTCGCGCTTTGCGCCCCTCCGGGGATCTGGAGGAGATTCGCAGCCGCCAGAAGGAAACCAGCGCTGCCAAGGATCTGATGGTTCTAAACGGCAGCCCATCCTTTTCCGGCATCCGGGATGTAACGGCATCCCTGAAGCGGGCGGCAGCCGGAGGCATTTTAAACCCGCGGGAGCTGTTGGAAACGGCGGCTCTGATGCGCTGCGCCCGCCTGACGAAAAACTACCGGGCGGAATCCGAGGAGCCTACCAGTCTGGATCCGATTTTCAACCGGCTGGAGAGCAATAAGCGGCTGGAGGAACGGATCACAAATTCCATCATCAGCGAGGAAGAGATCGCCGATGGCGCATCTTCCCAGCTCCAATCGATCAGACGGCAGATGCGGCTGCAAAACAGCCGCATTCGGGAGACTTTAAATCATATGGTTTCTTCTCACGTGAACAGCAAGTTTTTGCAGGATGCCATCATCACCCAGCGAAACGGCCGGTACGTCATCCCGGTGAAAAGCGAATACCGGGGTGAGATTTCCGGTATGGTACACGACACCTCTTCCAGCGGCGCTACTGTTTTTGTAGAACCCCAGGCGGTGGTGCAGGCCAACAACCAACTGAAGATTTTAGAGGGCGAGGAAGCCAAGGAAATCGAGCGGATTTTAGCGGAGCTGTCCGGCAACGTGGCTGAATATTTTCATCAG
>CAZSBD010000074.1:0-7286 GCA_964605215.1 uncultured Oscillospiraceae bacterium
GCAACTGACTCTTAATCAGTGGGTCCTGGGTTCGAGTCCCCGATGGTGTACCAATTCAAAAAACAAGGGCGTTTAAAAAACGCCCTTGTTTTATTTTTTTTCAGACTTATAGAAAAGGATGATTGTCATGGCACACAAATGCTTAGAAAAGTTATATGTTCCTATGCAGCCGGATTTCGAAACAGAGGAAGGTTTCGTCAAGAAGGTTGTAAAACCAGATGATGACTTGTATGGCGTAGTCGCTATGTTTTATGAATTTGCGCTCAGCGGCAAAAAGGATAGTCTAATGCTGATGCCCGACGGCTGCACGGATTTTATTTTCAAATTTAACGGGAAGGATGCCAGAGGCTATGTTTACGGCAACTCCCTTAAGCTGTCCTGGCTGGATTTCAGTGACTGTGAGTTTTGTTTTGGTTTCCGCCTGTTCCCCGGCGCATTAGGCAATATCCTTCGGTTTTCCGCCAAGGAGCTGCAGGAGGGCTACACCTCTCTTTTGTATGCTGTATCCAATTATGATGAGATGTTTGACGCCATGCCCAAGTCTGTCAGCTTTGCAGAGCGGATTCGGCTGGTAGATCGGTATTTCCACAATTTGATTCAGTCCGATTATAAGATTCCCGAATTGGTGAAATATTCTGTCCATCAGATCATTGATTCTGACGGCAATGTTTCCATTCAGAATATTTGTGAGCAGACTGGCTATTCCGAACGGTATTTGCGGAAGATCTATGAACAGTATGTAGGCATTTCCCCCAAAGCGTTGGCGGAGGTGGTTCGTTTCCAGAAATCTCTTCGCTATCATCTGATGGATCACCGGACAGACAGCCTGGCGGACGTTGCATACCAGTGCGGTTATTACGATCAGTCCCAGATGAACCGGGTTTACCGGAAGTTTACCGGGATGTCTCCCGTTAAGCTGCAAAAAATGGTAAAACGCGGCAGCTGCTGAGCCCAAAGAAAAATTAACGAAAAAGGACACGGATATTCGGATATCTGTGGCCTTTTCTATGTTTATTTTGTCTGGAAAAACAAAAATGAATTTTTGTGAAAAAACACAGGTCTCTTTTGTCATAGGTGGATTTTATGATATAATACTCATAGAACGGCGAGTCGAAAAACGCCGAAACTTGCAGCATCGCCTTGTGCGGTGGGATTCGATCAGGAGCGGAGGGAGCCATATGTCCAGATTTGATGAGTATTTTTTAATGAAGCCGTCTGATGTGGGTGAGTATGTGGCGGAAAAGCTGAATTATTTTCCGCCGGAAACCAGATTGGAATGCCAGGAAATCGGTGACGGCAATTTGAATTATGTATTTCGTTTGCGGGATGAAAAAACCGGCAAATCCATCATTGCAAAGCAGGCTGGCGTCAACTGGCGCATCAATGATGAAGTCTTTTTGTCCACAGACCGGGGACGGATCGAAGCAGATATTTTGGGTCTGCAGGCCAAAGCAGCCCCGGGACTGGTGCCGGAGGTTTATCTTTATGACCCAGTCATGTGTGTGATCCTGATGGAGGATATGATCGGCCATACGATGATGCGCACCGCCCTTTTGCAGCATCAAATTTTCCCCCGGTTTAGTGAGGATGTTTCCGAATTTATGGCTCGTACCCTGCTTTCCACCAGTGATGTGGTCATGGATCACAAGGAGAAAAAGAAGCTGGTGCAGAACTTTATCAATCCGGATCTTTGCGAGATTACGGAGGATCTGGTGTATAGCGAGCCTTATTTGGATAATAAGGGCCGTAACGAGCTGTTTGGCCCCAATGAGAATTTTATCCAGCGGGAGATTTATGGAGATAAGGCTCTGCATTTGCAGGTGGCTAAGCTGAAATTTGGCTTTATGACCCATGCCCAGGCCTTGATTCATGGAGATCTGCATACCGGTTCTATTTTCATCAATCCGGACCATACCTTTTTCTTTGATCCGGAATTTGCCTTTTTCGGCCCTATGGGCTATGATGTGGGCAATGTGATCGCCAATCTGTTTTTTGCATGGTGCAATGGCGACGCTACCATAAAAGATCCGGCTGAGCGGGCAAGATTCTGCGGCTGGTGCATGCAAACCATTGAAGAAACGGTAGATAAGTTTATCCTGAAGTTCCGCCGGATCTTCCAGGAGACGGTGACCGAGCCCATGGCGAAAATCGAGGGCTTTTTGGATTGGTATCTGGCCGGTGTGCTGGAGGATGCTGCCGGCGCCGCTGGTTTGGAGACCATCCGCCGCATCGTGGGGATTGCCAAGGTCAAGGATATTACCACCATTCCGAATCCGGAAAGCCGGCTGCGGGCAGAGCGCTGCGCCCTGATGTTGGCAAAGCAGTATATCATGAACCTGGGACAGTTTAAGTGCGGCGGCGATTACCGCCGGGCTATGGAAACGATGACCCGGATCTTCCGTAAGCCGGAGTCGCCTTGTCCAGAGCAGGAACCGGAGCAAGAGCCTGAGGAAAAGGAGGAACAGGCATGAGCGAGCAGGAAAAAAACATTTTAGATTATGATACGGTAGCCTATGACACGGCTCAACGGGAGCTGGTGATTTTGGATCAGACCAAGCTGCCGGGTAAAACGGAGATTTTGCGGCTCAAGCGGCAGGAGGACATCTGGCATGCCATCCACGTACTCCAAGTCCGGGGAGCGCCGGCTATCGGCGTGGCGGCAGCCATTGCCATGAGCCTGGCGGCCTACGATATCCCGGATCTTAGCTATGATATTTTTTATCAGAAATTTAAAAAGGCCCGGGATTACCTGGCGACCTCCCGGCCCACAGCAGTCAATCTGTTTTGGGCGCTGGATCGAATGGAACAGGTCGTACGGGATAACAAGGACAAGAATACGGTAGAGATCCGTCGTCTTTTGCAGGAGGAGGCTTTGGCTATCCGGGCAGAGGATATTTGGGTCAGCAAAAAGATCGGGGAATACGGCCTGACGCTGGTAAAGCCGGGAGATGGCCTGCTGACCCACTGCAACGCCGGCCAGCTGGCTACCGTCAAGTACGGCACCGCCACAGCCCCCATGTATCTGGGCTATGCCAAGGATTACCATTTCCGTATTTTCTGTGATGAGACCCGGCCTCTGCTTCAGGGCGCCCGTCTGACCGCCTATGAGCTGGCCAGCGCCGGGATGGATGTCACCCTTCTTTGCGACAATATGTGCGCCAGCGTGATGCAGAAGGGCTGGATTCAGGCAGTCTTTGTAGGCTGTGACCGGGTAGCTGCCAACGGCGATACCGCTAATAAGATCGGCACTAGCGTGGTGGCTGCGGTGGCCAAGCGCTATGGCGTACCCTTTTATGTGTGCGCGCCCACTTCCACCATTGACCGGAACTGCCTGAGCGGAGATGCCATCCGCATTGAGGAGCGCAAGCCGGAGGAAGTGACAGAAATGTGGTATAAGGAGCGGATGGCGCCGCCTCATATCAAGGTTTATAATCCGGCCTTTGACGTGACGCCGGCAGATCTGATTACCGGCATTGTTACGGAATATGGCATTGCCAAGGCTCCTTATGACCAGTCCCTGGCGGAGATTTTTCGCAAAAAGGAAGAGGCTCAAAAGGGAGAGAAAGAGTAAGAGATGAATTACTGCACGGATCAGGAAGCCAAATCGGCTATTTTAGAGATCGGGCGGCGGATGTATCAAAAGGATATGGTAGCCGCCAATGATGGCAATATCAGTGTCAAGGTGGGGCCGGATGAGATCTGGGCCACCCCCACCGGGGTTTCCAAGGGCTTTATGACCGAGGATATGCTGGTCAAGATCAATGGCCGGGGAGAGGTACTGGCAGGCACATGGAAGACCACCTCGGAGATTAAAATGCATCTGCGGGTATATGAAGAAAATCCGGCGGTGCAAGCGGTTACCCATGCCCATCCGCTGACAGCCACCGCCTTTGCCATTGGGGGCATTCCGTTGGATGCGCCTATTTTGGCAGAGGGCGTGGTGCAGATGGGCTGTGTGCCGGTGGCCCCCTATGCTGCACCGGGTACCCAACAGGTGCCGGACTCTGTGGCGCCCTATTGTAAGGATTATAACGGGGTGCTGCTGGCCCATCACGGGGTACTGACCTGGGGAGAAACGCCTATGCAGGCCTTTTACAGACTGGAGTCCATCGAATATTATGCCAAGATCACAGTGCTGACCCAAAGCATTTTGGGAAGTGAAAAAGAGCTGACCCACGACCAGATTGCCGCTTTGCTGGAGACCCGGAAAAAGCTGGGCATTTTAACCGGCGGTCTGCCCAGAGGGTATCAGCCGTAAAGCAGGAAAAAAGGTTCCGAAAATCGGAACCTTAAGACTGTCAAAAAGCTTGATCGGCAAGCTGAAGATTTTTCCAAATTTATGCCTTCCAGATGAAAATCGGCAAGGGCGGGGTGTTGGGCCGGTTGGCAAAATCCGTAACCAGGACGGTGTAAACCCGGTCATCCAGACTTCGCGCATAATCCAAAATGGCTTCCCGTTCGGAAAAGCCGTTGAGGCCGCCGGAATACAGGCAAAGAGCCATCAGGCCGCCGGGTTTTAAAATGGCCAGCCCCTTTTGAATGGCAGTCAGGCTGGTTTCCGCCTGGGTAAAGATGTGATGATCCCCGCCGGGCAGCCAGCCAAAGTTGAAGACGATGGCGTCTGCACTTTCCGGCTGGGCGTAGGCGTCCAGATGGGTGTGACTGTCCAAGATCACCTGAGCCTGCGTGCAGCCCTCCTGGGCTAAAAGCTGACGGGTGGCAGTGACAGCCTCCGCCTGAATGTCAAAAGCCAGCACCCGGCCAGCCGCCCCGGTAAGGCGGCAGAGGAACAGGGTGTCCCGTCCCTTTCCAGCGGTAGCATCAATACAAAAGCTCCCGGCGGAGATATGATCCTCCAGCATTTTATGGACAAGGCCTAAAGAATTTAAACGAAAAGCGGGCATCAGAGCTTCCTCCCTAAAATTATGTCGGATATTTTACTTAATTATAAGAAAAATTATCTGGGAATGCAACTGCCAGGGGTTGACAAGGTCTGTGGATTTTTTTATAATAATTTCAGAGTGTAACGCCATTTGGCCGCATGAAGGGGTACACCACCACGGGTGTAAATCTTTATGCGGCTTTTTTTGTAGATAGAAAGGAGCAAAAACATGCGAATCAATGGCGAAGAAAAGCCCCAGGCAGCTGGTTTGACTGTTGGCGCTTATTTGGAGCAGGCCGGTTTCCCCCGCACCTTTATTGCGGTGGAGCGGAACGGTCAGATCGTACCCAAGGCAGAGTACGACATCACAGTCCTGGAAGAAGGGGACAGGGTGGAAATCGTGCGCTTTGTGGGAGGCGGCTGATATGCGGATCAAGCTCAACGGCAGTTGGCGGGAAACCGCCTGCCAATCTCTTTGTGCCTTAAAAGAAGAATATTGCAAAGAGACGAATTTAGATAAAAATATACAGATTGTAATGATCTATCAAGGCTTTCAGACGGCAGAGGACCTCCCTCTTACCCCGGAAGATGAAATCGTTCTCATCCCCAAAGGGCAAATGCCGGACAAAAAGGAGATGGAAGCTATGTTGGCGGCTCGGATCACCCCTGGCCTGTATGACAAGTTTCAAAAGGGGCGGGTGGCCATTGCCGGTCTGGGCGGTTTAGGCTCCCAGATCGCCATGCAGCTGGCCCGCAGCGGCGTGGGACACCTCCATCTGGTGGATTTTGACACGGTGGAGCCTAGTAATTTAAACCGGCAGCAATACCGCATCTGTCATCTGGGGATGGAAAAAACCCAGGCTTTGGCTCAGGAACTGGCGGAAATTACGCCTTATGTACAGGTGACAACGGACTTTGTGCGCGTGACCGAGGACAACTGCGCCGCTTTGTTTGCGGAGGATGAGATTATCTGCGAGGCCTTTGACAATCCGACTTCCAAATCCCTGCTGGTGGACTGCATTTTATCCACCTATCCGGAGAAATATCTAATCGCGGCTTCCGGTATGGCAGGCTGTGAGGATAGCAATACCATTGTGACCCGAAAGCTGACAGACCGGTTTTACCTGTGCGGCGACGGTGTCACCGGCGCGCAGCCGGGGCGGGGACTGATGGCCCCCCGGGTTGCCATTTGTGCCAGCCATCAGGCCAACCAGGTATTAAGAATTTTACAAGAAAGAGAATAGGAGAAATTATTATGCATCACGATCCCTTGATCATTGGCGGCCACGAATTTACCTCCCGGTTTATTTTGGGTTCCGGTAAATATTCTATGGATCTGATCCGGGCAGCGGTGGATTACGCCGGGGCGCAGATCATCACCCTGGCTCTGCGCCGGGCCAACAGCGCCACCAACATTTTGGAGTATATTCCGGAGGGGGTTACGCTGCTGCCCAATACCTCCGGCGCCCGGGACGCTGAGGAAGCGGTGCGGATTGCCCGGTTGTCCCGGGAAGTAGGCTGCGGCGATTTTGTCAAAATTGAAATTATGCGGGACAGCAAATATTTGCTGCCTGACAATCAGGAAACCATTAAGGCCACGGAAATTTTGGCCAAGGAAGGCTTTGTGGTTATGCCCTATATGTACCCGGATCTGAACGTGGCCCGTGACCTGCGCAATGCCGGTGCGGCTTCCATTATGCCTTTGGCGGCGCCTATCGGCACCAATAAGGGACTGGCCACCCGGGAATTTATCCAGATTCTCATTGATGAGATTGACCTGCCCATTATTGTGGACGCCGGAATTGGCCGGCCCAGCCAGGCATGCGAGGCGATGGAGATGGGCGCGGCGGCGATTATGGCCAATACAGCGATTGCCACTGCCGGGGATGTGCCCGCCATGGCCGGTGCCTTTAAAAAGGCTATCCAGGCAGGCCGGGAAGCATATTTGGCAGGTCTGGGACGGGTGCTTTCAAAGGGCGCGGCGGCATCTTCGCCTTTGACCGGTTTTTTGCAGGATTAAGGAGGTGTGAGGATGGAAAGAATGGATCATATGACCTATCTTCCTGGCATGGAGGATATTGGTTCGGAAATTCAGGATCAGGTTTTGGCAGCCAGAGAAAGCTATGATGAAAACCGGTACGCCGCAGCGGACGTAAAGCGGGCGCTGGCCCGGGATATGCTGATCCCGGAGGACTTTGCCGCACTGCTGTCTCCGGCGGCCTTTCCCTTTTTGGAGGAAATGGCTCAGCGGGCTCAGTTTGAGACCCGCAAACACTTTGGCAACTCCATTTACATGTTTACGCCTCTGTATATCTCCAATTATTGTGAAAATTACTGTGTTTACTGCGGCTTTAACTGTCACAACCAGATTCACAGAGCTTGTCTGAACGCGGATCAGATCCAA
>CAZSBD010000075.1:0-7268 GCA_964605215.1 uncultured Oscillospiraceae bacterium
CCCATGGGAACCTCGACCAGGCCGGTATTGTTGATCTTGCCGCCCAAGGCAAATACCTTGGTACCGGTGGACTTGGGCGTGCCGATGGAGGAGAACCACTTGGAACCCTTCAGGATGATCTCCGGAATGTTGGCGTAGGTCTCTACATTGTTCAGAACGGTAGGCTTGCCGAAGATACCCTTGACAGCCGGGAAGGGCGGTCTGGGTCTAGGCTCACCGCGGTGGCCCATAATAGAGGTCATCAGGGCAGTCTCTTCGCCGCATACGAATGCGCCGGCGCCCAGACGGATTTCCAGGTCGAAGTCAAAGCCGGAACCGAAGATGTCTTTGCCCAGCAGGCCATTCATCTTGGCGGCAGCAATCGCGCCCTTCAGTCTCTTAACGGCGATGGGGTACTCAGCACGAACATAGATAAAGCCGTAGTTGGCGCCGATGGCATAACCGGCAATGGCCATGGCTTCAATGACGGAATGGGGGTCGCCCTCTAAAACGGAACGATCCATAAAAGCGCCCGGGTCGCCTTCATCGGCATTACATGCGACATATTTGATATCGCCTTTGGAATTGTGGGCGAACTGCCATTTCCGGCCGGTGGGGAAGCCAGCGCCGCCCCGTCCCCGGATTCCGGAAGCCAAAACCTCGTCGATGACCTGTTGCGGGGTCATTTCTGTCAGCGCCTTTGCCAAGGCCTGATAGCCGTCTTTTGCTATGTATTCATCAATATTGGTGGGATCGATCACGCCGCAGTTGCGCAGGGCGATCCGCTTTTGCATTTTGAAAAAGTCGATCTCCTCCAGGCTCATGGGGATGTTGGAGATGCTCTTTTTTACCTCGTCCAGCAGCAGGCGCTCTACGATCGTTCCCTGCTTGATGTGGGAGGAAACGATCTCCTCCACGTCAGCGATGGTCACCTTGCCGTAAACGGTGCCTTCCGGGTAAATGATCAGGTTGGGGGCGGTATCCGCCAGCTCGTCATTGACGGTCTCCAGGATCTGCACATTGCTGCCCATCCCCTGTTTTTTGATCTCCTTGCGGAGAGCTGCGGTCAATTCAGCGGCGGCATAGCGGATCTCTTCCTCATTGGCACTGCAGACCAAAATATGTGAACGGTAATATTCCATGAAAAATTCCTCCTATCAGCCGTTGAACGCACCGATGGTATAATCCAAAACCGGCTTTTTATTGACCAGATGCTCTGTTACCACGCGAAGGGTCTTTTCCTCATCCATCTTGACATAGGTGACCCGCTTGCCGCTGGCATCATAAACCTCAAACATCGGTTCAAAACGACAGACACCGATACAGCCGGTCTCCTTGACATCGACATGGGTCAGATTTCTTTTTTTTACCTCGTCCAGGAGCGTTTGCATCACCGGCTCTGCACCGGCTGCCCGACCGCATGTTGCCATACCAACTAAGATCCGATAGCCGCCGGACGCTTCATGATAAGCGTTCATCGCCTTGAGCGCCTGGATTTTTCTTTCTTGCAATTCCGCTACGGTTTTCATCATGATAAAGACCCTCCTTATTCATATTTTGCCAATATATTCGGCACATCTTCCGGAGTGACTTTGCCGTATACATCGTCGTTGATCATCATAACAGGAGCCAAACCGCATGCACCAATGCAGCGGGTAGACTCAACGCTGAACTTGCCATCCGTGGAAGATTCTCCCACCCGGACATTCAACTGCTTCTGCACTCTGTCCAGAACCATCTCAGCGCCCTTAACGTAGCAAGCGGTACCCATACAGACTGACACCTTATACTTACCAGTGGGCTGCAGAGTAAACCGGGAATAGAAGGTGATAACACCATAAATTTTCGCGATCGGAATATTCATCTCTTCGGAAATCAGTCTCTGTGCCGCGTAAGGAATGTAGCCGAAGCTGTCCTGCACTTCATGCAAAACCGGGATCAGCGCACCCTCTACTCCTTCCTGGGTCTTGATGAAGCCTTTAATTCTTTCGGCTTCTTCTTTTGTCAAACCATTATCTGTCAAACCATTATCTTGACGTTGACTCATAAATGTATCCTCCCCGTATTAAATTGAATGGAATAGACCTATGCAATGCTTCCCGCAAAAGCATTTTTAGCGCAATATTTGTCTATTTTTAATAAACCAGTTTGATCCTTACAAACTAATTTCATGATACCACAATCACAAAACAGAAACAATCGTTTCTCAAAGTTTTCTCTTTATTTTTATCAATACAGTCTAAAATTCCCTACGGTTTTTGTCATATATTTTAAAAATTTGTACAATTCTAAGGTTGTTTTCTTCTTTTTCTTCCCTTTTACCTGTTAACCCCCTGCAATTCCTGCAAGAAAAAGTGTTATTTTCTTTCTCTTCTTTTCCCAGCAAAAAATCTCCACAATTTTGCAACTTTTTTGGAAACATACTGTATTTTATGAAATCCAAAGTTACATATTTTATAAAAGTTCGCCTTTTGTTTCTCACAATATTTTCAAATGTCCCCATTCTTTTTTACATCACTTTTTTGTTATTTTTTTGGTTTGGAGAAACCTGAATTTCTTTTTTTCCACCCAGCAAAACCGCTTTTCCTCTTAGAATCTGCCCAATATGTTTCTTTTTTCCTGCTTGATAGAAAACGGCACATATCCGTTATTTTTCATAAAATTTTACAAAAAAGCGTCTTGATTCAGCTCCGCCAAATCAAGACGCATCTCTCTTTTATTTTCCTGTTTAATGAACGCTGAAGCCTTTTTCCGTAAAGATTTCCCGCGCCATTTTCACTTCTTCCCCTGTAGGCTCCCGGTGTCCCTTCAGCTTATAAGGCTCTCCCATTTCCTCCCATTTGTAGCTGCCCAGCTGATGAAAGGGCAAAAGCTCTACTTTTTGAATACAGGTATAGGGTTTTAGATAATCCGCCAAGGCGGTGAGCCTTTCCCGGGTCAAGGTGTAATCCGGCACCATTACATGCCGCAGCCAAACCGGCTTGCCCTGAGCCTGACAATAGTCCAAAAGCGCCTTGGCATGCTGGCCGTCGCTGCCGCATATCATCCGGCACATTTCCGGCTCCAAAGCCTTAATATCCAGCAGCAGCAGATCTGCCTGATCCACCGCTTGCTGACAAAGGAAAAGAGGCAGGGAACCGGCGGTGTCCACAGCGGTGTGGAAGCCTTCTTCCCGCAGGGCCTTGAGTAGAGCCGCCGCAAACTGAGGCTGAGCCAATGGCTCGCCGCCGGTTAAGGTTACCCCGCCTTTTTTCAGGAAGGGGCGATAAGGTTTAATTTTTTCCACCAGCTCCTGAACCGTAGTCTCCGTTCCCTGAGAAAAATCCCAGGTATCCGGATTTTGACAAAAGATGCACCGCATAGGGCAGCCCTGGAAAAACACCACAAAACGGATGCCCGGGCCGTCCACTGCGCCAAAGGTTTCCAGGGAGTGGATTTTGCCTGTATTCGAATCCATAATTTTAGAAGCGATCGTGGAAAGTTCTGCTGATAACATCCAGCTGCTGCTCTCGGGTGAGCTTGATAAAGTTAACGGCATAGCCGGATACCCGGATGGTCAGCTGGGGATATTTCTCCGGATGATCCATAGCATCCAGGAGGACAGAACGATCCAATACGTTAACATTCAAATGATGACCGGTCTTTTCGTTGTAAGCATCCAACAACATAACCAGATTTTCCTTCTTTTCTTCATCGTCCTTGCCCAAGGAAGCAGGTACAATGGAGAAGGTGTAGGAAATACCGTCCTCTGCGTCATCAAAGGGCAGCTTGGCAACGCTCATCAAAGATGCCAGAGCGCCGTTGGTATCCCGGCCGTGCATGGGATTTGCGCCAGGCGCCAGAGGCACGCCGGCCTTTCTGCCGTCCGGGGTGTTGCCGGTGTTTTTACCATATACCACGTTGGAGGTAATGGTCAGGATGGACATAGTAGGCGTGCTGCGGCGATAGGTCTTATGCTGGCGCAGCTTATTCATAAACTTGCTCACAAGCTCAACTGCCATCTTATCCACCCGCTCGTCGTTGTTGCCGTACTTGGGGAATTCTCCCTCAATTTCAAAGTCTACCGCCAGGCCCTTCTCATTGCGGATAGGCTTTACCTTGGCATAACGGATCGCAGACAAGCTGTCTGCTACTACGGACAGGCCGGCAATACCGCAGGCGGTGGTCCGCTTCATGGTCTCGTCCATCAGAGCCATTTCAATCCGCTCGTAGTCATATTTATCATGCATATAATGAATGCAGTAAAGAGCCTTCATATATACTCTTGCCAGATAGCTGGACATGGTGTCAAACCGCTCCATAACCTCATCGTAATCCAGATATTCGCTGGTGATGGGTTCAAAGCGAGGCGCTACCTGTTCGCCAGTCAGCTCATCCACGCCGCCGTTGATGGCATAAAGCAGGCACTTTGCCAGGTTTGCCCGGGCGCCAAAGAACTGCATCTGCTTACCCACCCGCATGGGGGATACGCAGCAGGCGATGGCGTAGTCATCGCCCAGATTAGGCCGCATCAGCTCATCGCTTTCATACTGAATGGCAGAAGTCTTGATGGAAATACCGGCTGCAAACTTCTTGAAGTTTTCCGGCAGGCGGGGGCTCCACAGCACGGTCAGATTTGGCTCTGGCGCGGGTCCCAGGTTAATCAGGGTGTGGAGATAACGGAAGGACATCTTGGTGACCATATGACGGCCATCCAGACCCATACCGCCAATGGATTCGGTTACCCATACCGGGTCGCCGGAAAACAGCTCATCATAGGTACGGGTACGCAGGAAACGAACCAGCCGCAGCTTCATAATAAAGTGGTCAACCAGCTCCTGAATCTGCTCCTCGGTGTACTTGCCGGAAGCCAGGTCACGCTCTGCGTAAATATCCAGGAAGGTAGAGGTCCGACCCAGGGACATAGCAGCGCCGTTCTGCTCCTTAACTGCTGCCAGATAGCCGAAGTACAGCCACTGGATGGCTTCCTTGGTATCGGTAGCTGGCAGAGAAATGTCATAGCCGTACTTGGCAGCCATTTCCTTCAGCTCCTTGAGAGCCCGGATCTGCTCGTTCATTTCCTCTCTCTTACGGATCAGATCGTCATTCATGTCCTCGTTGTCGTACTGCTTGAGGGCATCCTTTTTGTGCTGAATCAAAGCGTCCACGCCGTACAGGGCTACCCGGCGGTAGTCGCCAATAATACGACCCCGGCCGTAAGCGTCCGGCAGACCGGTCAGCAGCTTGTTGCGGCGGGCGGACAGAATCTCATCGTCATAAACATCAAAAACGCCATCATTGTGGGTTTTGCGGTAGCGGAAAATTTCTTCTGTCTTGGGGGACAGCTTGCGGCCATGCTCTTCCAAAGAGGTTCGGACAACCCGAATACCGCCATAGGGCATAATTGCTCTCTTCAGCGGCGCTTCTGTCTGTAAACCAACGATTTCTTCCAGATCCTTGTCGATATAGCCTGCGTCATGGGCGGTGATGGTGGAAATAACCTCGTCATCCATATCCAACACGCCGCCGGCTTCCCGTTCCTTCTGGAGCAGAACCTTTACTTCCTCCCAAAGCTTCTTTGTTTTTTCTGTGGGAGCCGCCAAAAAACTGCCGTCTCCATCATAAGGTGTATAGTTTTTAACAATAAAACCTCTTACATCAATTTTGCTCATAACGACCCTTCCTTTCCATTGGGCTATCCAAAAGCCCCTATACTTTCTCTGCCAAAGCGAGAAATGATAAAAAACTAAAAAAACAACCAAAACATAACTAGAAATTTCACAGCACGTTTTTGTTATTTTTAAAAAAGCTTCTCCGAAAAAACAACCCCTTGTTTTTTCGCAAAATCCTTTTCTCCTTTTTTCATTCTTATCATAGTCCAGAAGCCGCCCGGTGTCAAGGCTTTTACTTCCACATGAAAAATTTCCTACTTTTATGCCAAATAATATGGTATATCTTTTGTATATTATGCCATTTTTCCCTTTTTTGATAACATTTTTGCATTTTTTGAGTATTTCCTGAACAGGTTGTGTTTCAAGCTTTTTTTCTATTTCCCATTTTCTTGGGTTTTACCTTTTTCCTCCGTTTTCTTTTCTGAAATATGAAATTTTCACATCGCAATTTTTCACACTTTCCCGAATCTTTTCCAGAAGAATGACAGCTTCTCCTGCAGTATTTCTCTTTTCAATTTTTTAGTCATTTTCTCCTATTTTGGGCTGTCATTTTGTTTTTTGCCCTTTTTCAATCTTTCATAAACATAAAATTATTGTCAAAAAAACCTGCGCTTTTATATTTTCTGCAATTTTTCGCCT
This sequence comes from uncultured Oscillospiraceae bacterium, assembly GCA_964605215.1. Taxonomy (GTDB): domain Bacteria; phylum Bacillota; class Clostridia; order Oscillospirales; family Butyricicoccaceae; genus CAZSBD01. Next base: position 6,270 of record CAZSBD010000075.1, read on the forward strand.
AATTTGTTCAAATCTTCAAACGCAGGATTGCGGGCTTCAAAATTCATGCGCATTTGTTGAGTCCTTGCCCGCAGCCGTCTTAATTTTTCTCCTTTCGCAAACGAATATCCATCACAAAGCTGAACACCGCTGGCAGCCCCGCCATACCCAAGTCCATTCAGCGACGCGTACTGTATAAAGTTTCGGAACAAACTTCCCTTCCCCATTTTAACCTCCAAGCAAAAAAGCGCCGGCCCTTTGTATCTTTCAAAGCCTAACAATACAAAAACCAGCGGAAAACGCTCTTACCCGGTGGCAAGCGCGTTGTTTTCATTGTTAAAACCATAGCATCCAAAGGACGATTTGTCAATCTCTTTCCTGTCAAGAACCAGAGAAAAAAGGCCTCCTTTTCAAAGGAGACACATTCTTCCATGGTTCCGACTTTTATTCTGTCAGCAGCTTTTCCAGCTCATTCAGGCTGCTCTGGAACACCTGCAGCGCGCTGCGAACCGCTTCCGGCTTTGTCAGATCCACGCCAGCGATCTTCAGCTCCTCCAAAGGATAATCGCTGCCGCCGGTGGTCAGGAACCGGAGATAATTTTCCGCCGAACCGGTGGCCAGGATATTTTCCGCAATGGCCACAGCGGAGCTGAAGCCGGTCGCATACTGATATACATAAAAGGCGTTGTAGAAATGGGGAATCCGCGCCCATTCAATGTCCTGCAGGGGATCCATGACCGCGCCCTCATAATACAGCTTGTTGAGATCCCGGTACACCTGGTTCAAAATCTCTGCCGTCAGGGGCTGACCTGCCTGGTACAGATCATGAGCCTTGCGCTCAAACTCCGCAAACAGGGTCTGCCGGTAAACCGTAGTCCGGAAGCCCTCCAGGAAGTGGTTTAAGATATAAGCCCGCCGCTTGGGATCGGTCTCGGTCTTGAGTAGATATTTGGTCAGCAGCACCTCATTGACTGTGGAGGCCACCTCCGCCACCATAATCCGGTAATCGTGGTTGGCATA
>CAZSBD010000076.1:0-7016 GCA_964605215.1 uncultured Oscillospiraceae bacterium
TGGGCATTAAAAAGATTTTTGTGGCGGGAGCAGCCGCAATGGTATTCAGCAACATTGGGATGTTTTTGATTTCGATGGACACGCCGCTTTGGGTAGCAGCGGTTTTCAATGTGATCCGCAACGTGGCGATCGGCAGCTTGATTACGGCAGAGAGATTACGGCAGAGAGTTATAGATAACGAAGGTCCGTCTGAATCCATTGTATGGAAGTCAGACGGACTTTTTATATGCACCCGAAACTATTGGCTGACAGTTGATAAGTGATTTAGTTCCTTATCACTGTTAAGCCAAGACTTATTGCCATTTGCCTCTTTATGTATATCTTTGGTAAGAATCTGGGAGAGCAGGTATACGCGGTTGAAGGGGAAGGAGAAATAATAGCCATCCGCAAAATCCTCCACCATAGCCATAACTTCTCTAGCCAGTGCCACACCGACAGCCTCACCTTCTTCCTTGGTGCCATGTTCCGGATAACGGTCAATGATCTTCTGGGTCACATTAACGCCAGCGATCTCATTTTTCATAAACAAAGCATTTTTGCGATTGACCAAAGGCATAATACCGCAGAAAATAGGTGCGCCGGTTTCTGCCTTGATCTGCCGCAGCCGCTGAGCATCTTCTTCTGTGAAAATTGGCTGGGTCAGGAAAAATTCAGCGCCAGCTTCCATTTTTTGCTTTACTCGTTGGATTTCCACAGACAGGTTGCGGCGGCCTTGGTTGATGGCGCCGCCATAGCTTAAAGGCCGCTGAGCAAAGGTTTCCTCATTCATTTCCTTGGCGATTTTCATGAGTCCTACAGAATCAAAGTTAAAGACTGCCTTGACCGTCTGACGTGCAGTAGAAGGGAGAGGATCCCCAGTGATAATTAGCATATTGTGAATATCATTAATGAGGGCGCCCATAAAGAGAGAACGGATCGCTAAAGCGTTTTTATCCCGACAGCAGATGTGAGGCATAACCTCAAGACCGGTAGTTCGATGCACTTTTTCTGCCATCAGAACAGAATCTACCCGGGTTCTGCCAGAAGGGGAGTCAGGGAAGGTGAGGACATCGACATTTGCATTTTTTAAAATATAAGCAGATTCTAAAAGCTTTTCATCGTCTGCATTAAAGGGAGGAGCCAGTTCTACAGCGATGAATTTCTTTTTCTTTCGTTGCCCCTTTTCATCATAAAGAAAGCCGCGGTGAATCACCTTTTTCCCTTCGTGTAAAGGCTCGTTGTGAACATACCTTTCTCGCTTTTGATCTACATCCACCGTCTGAGACATTATCCGGATAAAATTGGGATTGGTGCCGCAGCAACCGCCCACGATGTCTATGCCAAGGGTCACCAAATCCTTCATCTTTTCAGCAAAGTAAGAAGGGGTGTTACCAAATTGCAGCTGGTTTCTGGATAAGGTCGGATAGCCGGCATTGGGTAAGGCACTCCAATATAGATTTGGCGGCAGTTCCAGCTGCTCCAAAATCTGATACATATGACCAGCACCTACGCCGCAGTTGAGGCCAACAGAGTCAATCCCCTTTACCTGAGCTGCTGCGGAAATCAAACGCTTCGCTCCAAAGCCAGAGGCACTATAGCCAAATTGGTTGACAGAAAAAGAAACCATAATAAACGGTTTGAATTCTTTTTGAATTCGCTCGATAGCAGGCAGAATGCGCTCCATATCCGGGAAGGTTTCAAAATTTAAAATAGTAATTCCGTTGTCTATGAATAGCTTAGCAATTTGGTAGTATTCTTCTTCCGCATCTTGAAAATTGGAAGGTCCGTTTGTAGGGATAGGCCCAATGTCACCGGCAATAAAAATTTTCTGTTTGCCGCTGCTGCACTGTGCTGTTTCCTGTGCCAAGGAAATGGCCTCCTGAATAATAGACGCCACTTCTGGCCAGCTTTTTTGCAGGATAGCTGTATTTGCGGCAAAGGTGTTGGTGCGGATCAGCGTGGCGCCAGCAGCTAAATATTCGCTGCTGATCTCCCGTACTCGATCTTTATGATAAAGATTAGCTAGTTCCGGCATTTCCTGGGTTTGATATTTTTCTGCGTAGTAGGTACCAAAAGCACCGTCTGCAATAATGTTGTGATGCTTTAAATATTCGCGAATCTCCATTTTTTACTCCATTCTATCTAAACCGCAAGCCAGCATTTAAGAATAGGCAGGCGGTAATTTTGATTTTATACTTGGATATATTATACTGGTTTTGTAGGATTATGTAAAGTGGGAATCCAAAAACATAGGCTGCAAGATGTAGGTGTTACAATGATGTGTTACATAGGGTAAGAAAAAGAATAGCGAATATGCATCCAGTTCTAAATGCAAATAGGAAAGTTGGATGATAGAATTTGACCATGTGGTTCATTAAGGATACAGGCAGATAATTCTGTTAATAACTTGATTTTCTGAACATAATCGTCTACAATATTCTTATATTTCTGGTTATTTGTTTTAATACTAAAAATCCTGTTAGCTACAGAAACGAGAAGAATCAAAAGTTAGCGAGTGCTAAATGAACATATTTAAATACTATTTTGAGTGAAGTAAATGCTGATAACGCATGAAGGGTCTTATAGAGATTTTGCAGTATGCGGCGTTATGAAAAAGCGGTGTGCAGCTGTAATTGCTGAAATTTAGAAAGGTAAATGTTATGAAGCAGATGCAAAAAAGGGGAATCAGCTTTGTTTTGACGTTGATATTGCTGTTTAGCCTGATTATTCCGGCAGGCGCAGTATCGGATGCAGCTTTGGACAGTGCTGTGACAGATACAGCCGCATATGTGTATGCAATGGTGAAAATGCCGCAGGTCGGTTCTATCGGCGGGGAGTGGGCCGTTCTTGGCTTGGCTCGTTCTGACTATGCCGTTCCGGAAAGCTATTATCAGAATTATTATGCGGCTGTAGAAGCTTATGTTAAGGCATGCAGCGGTCAATTGCATACCAAAAAATATACGGAATATTCCCGGGTCATTTTAGCGCTGAGTGCCATCGGTAAGGATGCCCGCAATGTAGCAGGCTATGACTTGACCAAGCCCCTGGGAGATTATAATCAGACGATCTGGCAGGGAATCAATGGTCCTATCTGGGCGTTGATTGCGTTGGATTCCCGGGACTATCCGATGCCTCAAAACGGGCAAGCTGCTATTCAGGCGACCCGGCAGATGTATGTGGATTATATTTTGGACAGCCAGCTGGCAGACGGTGGCTGGAGCTTGAATGGCGGAGACGGCAAATCCGATCCGGATCTGACGGGCATGGCCTTACAGGCGCTGGCAAAGTATCAGGATCAAAAAACAGTTGCCCAGGCAACAGAGAAGGCGTTAGCATGCATGTCGCAAATGCAGGATGAGCAGGGAGGTTTTTCCTCCTGGAACACAGATAATTCGGAAAGCTGCGTACAGATGATCGTGGCTTTATGCGAGTTGGGAATCTCTCTGGATGACAGTCGGTTTGTCAAAAATGGAAAGACAATTGTGGATTGTCTGCTGACTTATTACCAAAAAGGCACTGGTTTCCTGCATACAAAGGATAGCGCAGGTTCCAATCAGATGGCCTCTGAGCAGGGACTTTATGCTTTGGTGGCGGTTCAGCGCGCCAAAGCAGGGAAAAACAGCTTGTATCGGATGAGTGATGCTATCACCATTTCTGGTGACTCATCTCAGACTTCCGGGACAGGTTTATCGGGCAAACATAAGGATGTAAAGGCAGTTCCCATTACAGCACCAGGCACCACCTTTGACGATATTTCCACCAGCGATGCCGTGACAGCGATTCAGGCTTTGGCCTCCCGGCAGATTATCAATGGCAAGGGGAACGGGAAATTTGAACCGGATGTCAATATGACCCGAGCGGAATTTGCCACAATTGTTGTAAAAGCCTTAGGGTTGTCCGCTAAAGCAAATTCTCAGTTTACCGATGTAGCATCCAGCGCTTGGTACGCTCCTTATGTAGGCACTGCTTATACCTATGGCATTGTTTCCGGTACCTCGGCTACCACTTTCAACCCTTTGGGTACGATTACGCGGCAGGAGGCAGCGGCTATGGTTGCCCGGGCAGCGAAGTTGTGTGGGCTGGATACCGCGTTAGATACCATTGCTGTTCGGGATACTTTAGCTCAGTTTACGGATTATATCAGCGTGGCCGATTGGGCGCGCTCTTCTGTGGCCTTTTGCTATCAGGAGCAAATATTGGACGCTTCTGATTTGAACATTCAACCGAAAACGGATATTAAACGGGGAGAGATTGCCCAGATGCTTTTCTGTTTGCTGGGCAAGGCAAACCTGCTGTAAGGAGTCCTTTTTATGTGGTGGAAAAAACACAAATGGAAGATCATAGTATCCCTGCTGGTGATTGTCGTATTGACTGGTGCTTTTTGGTATGGCGGCGATGCCCCCGGCCTCCAAGGCTGGTCTGCGCAAAAGGCGGAGACACAAACGATAAAAGGGGATACAACTCCTTCCGATGATAATTTAGATACTTCCGAGGAGAAAGCAGAGCCTTCAGATGCAGCGGAAGCGGAAAATCCCCAAGAGACAGAGTCAGAAAAAACAGATTCTGCCGCCACTGGCGAGGCTGACAAATCTGCGGCTGGTACAAAAATCCAGGAACGGCCTGGCGGGGCGAAAGGCGGCCTTAGTGCCAGCGGCAAGGTTTCTGCCGCAGCCGGTATTGCCGGTAATTCGGGCAATACCGGACAAAAGGGCAGCGAATCCTATTCGGAATCCCAGGGTATGACCTTTGACGCGCAAACCGGCAAAGATAGTTACCAGACGGATCCGGTACCGGAGGGTAAACCGGTTCCCATAGAACCCCAGGATACGCAGATCACGGATCAGGCGATGACGTGTACGCTGTCCGTTCGCTGCGATACCATTTTATCCCATATGGGCTGGCTGGACGCAGACAAGGCGGAGCTGGTGCCGGAGGATGGCGTGATCTTCCCGGCGACTCAGGTCACCTTTTACCAGGGGGAAAGTGTGTTTAATGTACTGCAGCGGGAAATGAAAAAGGCCAAGATTCATCTGGAATTTAAAAATACGCCGGTTTATAACAGTGCTTATGTTGAAGGTATTCAAAATCTATACGAATTTGACTGCGGCGATCTGTCCGGCTGGATGTATAAGGTCAACGACTGGTTCCCCAACTATGGATGCAGCCGCTATCAGCTGCAGGATGGGGATGTAGTGCAATGGGTATATACCTGTGATCTGGGAGTAGATGTAGGCGGATATCAGGCCGCAGCAAGCTAAAATTTTGACGGTACGGTGCATGGCGTACCGTTTTTTTGAGGGATACTATGAAAAATCAAGACGCGTTTTCCGGATGTCATCCGGCGACGAATTTTATATATTTTGGACTGGTACTGCTGTTTACGATGTGCTTTTTGCATCCGGTCAGCCTGGCGATATCTTTGAGTTCTGCTTTTTTATATGCCCTCTATTTAAACGGCAGGAAGACGGTGCGACTTGTCTTTGTCTATATGTTGCCGATGCTGCTCATTGCCGCCCTGGTCAACCCAGCCTTTAACCACCAGGGTATGACCATTTTGGCTTATTTGCCTTCTGGGAACCCCTTGACTTTGGAATCTATTCTGTATGGCCTTGCTGCTGCGGCGCTGCTGGGAGCCGTCCTTTTGTGGTTTTCATGCTATAATACGGTTATGACCACAGATAAATTCATCTATCTGTTTGGCCGGGTTATTCCTGCACTTAGTCTGGTCATATCTATGACGCTGCGATTTGTTCCTAAATTTAAAGAGCAGTTGCAGGTAGTCCGGGATGCTCAGCTATGTGTGGGCCGTGATGTTTCTGAGGGTACGCTTTGGCAGCGCATTCGAAACGGAGTGACCATTCTGTCTATCATGCTCACCTGGTCTATGGAAAACGCCATGGATACGGCGGATAGTATGAAGAGCAGGGGCTATGGCCTGGCAGGGCGAACGGCCTTTGCCATTTATCGCTGGGATACGCGAGATCAGGGAATTTTTGCTTGGCTGCTTTTTTGCGGCATCTATATTGCCTGCGGTTGGCTGGCAGGCGGTTTGCAGTGGCGGTATTTCCCTTCGGTTCAGGGTGTGATAACGGGGTTGTTCTTTTGGAGCTTTCAGCTTGTTTACCTGGCCTTGTGTATGACGCCTGTCATTTTAGATTGTTATATGGATCGGTCTTTGGCCCGCTTGCAGAAGGAACAGCTTTCCCATAAAGAAAAGTGAGCTGATGGGAGAAATTTTGAAAGAGAAAGGAAGCTGGCCTTATGGATGGAAAAAAAACTTGCCTTGCAATTGAAAATCTGACCTTTTTCTATCCGGAACAGGAAGAAGCAGTTTTACAGGATGTCTGTCTCACGGTGCAGCCAGGAGAATTTCTGGTGTTGTGTGGTTCTTCCGGCTGCGGAAAAACCACCTTGCTGCGGCAGTTGAAAACGGTTCTTGCTCCCCATGGGCGGCGGTCGGGCAGGATTTTGTTTTATGGAAGAGATTTAGATTTCCTGAATCTGCGCTGTCAAAGCGAAGGCATTGGTTTTGTGCAGCAGAATCCGGAAAACCAGATTGTCACAGATAAGGTATGGCACGAACTGGCCTTCGGCTTGGAAAGCTTGGGCTATGATACCCCCGCCATCCGCCGCCGGGTGGCAGAGATGGCTTCCTTTTTTGGCATTCAGACCTGGTTTTATAAAAAGGTATCTGAGCTTTCCGGCGGGCAAAAACAATTGCTCAACCTGGCCTCTATTATGGCGATGCAGCCCAAGCTGTTGGTGTTGGATGAGCCAACCAGTCAGCTGGACCCCATTGCAGCAGCAGATTTTTTAGCCACTTTGGGTAAAATCAACCGAGAACTGGGCACTACCATTATTTTAACGGAGCATCGCTTAGAGGAAGCCTTTCCATTGGCAACTCGGGCGGCGGTGATGGACAAGGGCCGGATTCTTTATATAGGAACACCCCGCGGAACTGGGGAGGCACTGCGTACCTCTGGTCATCAGATGTTTTGGGCTATGCCGGCGGCTATGCGGATCTGGGCCGCTGTAGA
>CAZSBD010000077.1:0-7012 GCA_964605215.1 uncultured Oscillospiraceae bacterium
CCGCATTGCTCCCGTTCCCGCAGGCGGCCGGAAATCCGGCACAAAAACAGAACGGGCAAAGCCTTCCTTCTCTTTTTCCGATGGAGCAGGGGAAGGCGTTGACTCCTTCTTCTCTTCTGCCGGATGGGATATGGTCATTTCCTGCTGGAAGCCGCTGAGATTATCCTCCCGTTTGGGATGCAGGCCTGAATGGATATCCTCCTTGGCCCGCAGCTGCGGAATGTTATCATCCGTCTGTAATGCATTTTTACAGCAGAGATACACCGCCTCAAACACCTTCTTTTCTTGAAAAAATTTTACCTCTGTCTTGGCAGGATGGACATTTACATCCACCCAGCTTAATGGCAGGTCGATTTTCAAAGCGCACAGGGGATATTTCCCGGTGATTATCAAATTTCGATAGCTTTCCTCCAAAGCCGCTTGCAGCATTGCGGATTTGACATGGCGGCCGTTGACAAAGAAGATCTGCATGCTGCGGTTTGCCCGGGCGCAGTGAGGCTTAGAGATATAGCCGCTGACCGTAATCCCGTCCCGCACTACCTGCTTGGCTTCCACCATCTCCCGAGCCAGTTCTTTGCCGAACACCTGATAAACAGTGGAAAACAGCTTGCCGTCTCCCGGCGTGGAAAACACCTTTTTCCCATCCCGAACGCAGGAAAACCGCACCTCGGGATGGCTCATAGCTACTTTTTGCATGACGCCTAAAACATAGCCTGCCTCCGTGAAATCCTTGCGGAGAAATTTCATCCGAGCCGGCGTATTATAAAACAGATCCTGACCGATAAACGTAGTACCATCCGGACAGCCAGTTTCCTCCGTCTTTTCCAGAACGCCGCCTTCTATCTGCACAAAGGTTCCTGCCAGACAGTCCCGCTCCTTGGTGTAAAGCTGAATGCGGGAAACGGCTGAAATGGCCGCCAGTGCCTCTCCCCGGAAACCCAGGGTTCCGATAGCCTGTAGATCTTCTTCTTCCCGGATCTTACTGGTGGCGTGACGCTTAAAGGCAATCACTGCATCTTCCCGGCTCATCCCCTTACCGTCATCTGTTATGCGTATGTAGGTAATGCCACCATTTCGGATCTCCAAAGCGATATTTTTCGCCCCGGCGTCCAATGCGTTTTCCAGCAGTTCTTTGACCACAGAAGCCGGACGCTCCACGACCTCGCCTGCGGCGATCAGATCCGCCACATGGGGAGAAAGTTCCCGAATAATTGCCATCTCCATCCACCTCCCGAATTAAAGTAATTTCTGCATTTCGTAAATGGCGTTCAGCGCCTCGATGGGGGTCAGGGTGTTGACATTTAAGCCTCGCAGCTTATCCGCCACTGCCTGAGCACCTAGATCCATCATAGAAACCTGTTCTTCCTGCTTTTCCGGCGGGGACTTCATTTCCACCTCCGGCTTTTCCCGCTCCAGATCCGCCAAAATCTTTTTGGCCCGGCGAATGACCGGCTCAGGTACACCTGCCAGTTTGGCAACCTCAATGCCGTAGCTGTCGTCTGCGCCTCCCGGCACGATCTTGCGCAGGAAAATAATATCATCTCCCCGCTTTTTGGCGGCAATATTATAATTTTTCACGCCGTCCAACAGCTCTTCCAAATCCGTTAGTTCATGATAATGGGTGGCAAATAAGGTACGGGCGCCGATCTTCTTGGGATCCGCCACATATTCCACCACCGCCCGGGCAATGGACATACCATCATAAGTAGAGGTACCCCGGCCGATTTCGTCCAAAACGATCAGACTATCCTTGGTGGCCTGTGACAAGATCTCCGCCACCTCGTTCATTTCCACCATAAAAGTTGACTGGCCGCTGGCCAGATCATCGGAAGCGCCTACCCGAGTGAAGACCTTGTCCACGATGCCGATCTGAGCGGAACGGGCGGGAACAAAGCTTCCCATCTGGGCCATAATGGCGATCAAGGCCACCTGGCGCATATAGGTGGATTTGCCAGCCATATTGGGGCCGGTGATCACAGCCACCCGATTTTCTCCCCGATCCAGGCAAACGTCATTGGGGGTGAACATCTGATCCCGCATCACCTGCTCCACCACCGGATGACGGCCATCCTGAATGATAATCCTGCCGGAGAAATCCACCTCCGGCATAACATACTGGTTTTGCTCTGCCACTTCGGCCAAGGAGCAGAGAACGTCAAAATGTGAGACAGCCATAGCAGATTTCTGCACCCGCCGTACTTCGGCAGCTACCTTGGTGCGCACCTCGCAGAACAGCTCATATTCCAAAGCCGTCAGCTTTTCCTGAGCGCCCAATACTGTGTTTTCATACTGCTTCAGCTCTTCCGTAATATAACGCTCGCAGTTTGCCAGGGTCTGCTTGCGGATATAGCCCTCCGGAATCTTGCCTGTATAGGACTTGGGTACCTCGATATAGTAGCCAAAAACCCGGTTATAGCCCACCTTCACATTTTTAATACCAAAGGCTTCCTTTTCCTTCTGTTCGATCTCTGCGATCTTACCCTTGCCGCCGCTGGCAGCATCCCGCAGTTCGTCCACCTCCCGGCTGTAGCCTTCCCGGATTATGCCTCCCTCCCGAAGAGAAAAGGGCGGTTCCGGCTTGATGGCCGCATCGATCAGAGCTGCCAGATCCTCCAGCATATCCATCTGATCCCGTACCTCCTGCAGCAGTGCGCTGCGGCAGTCCGCTACGGCAGCCCGGAGCTGTGGCAAATAAGAAATCGCTCCCTGCAGAGAGCGCAGATCCCGGCAGTTGGCGGTGCCGTAGACGATACGGCCAATAAGCCGTTCCATATCGAAAATTTTAGAAAGGATTTCCCTCAGTTGGTCCCGCAGCACCAGATCCTGCTTCATTTCCGCCACGGAATCCAGCCGTTTTTTGATCTGCAGCGGATTAATCAGAGGCTTTTCCACCCACTGGCGCAGCATACGGGCGCCCATAGCCGTTTTGGTCTTATCCAGCACCCACAAAAGGGTACCCCGTTTTTCCTTGGTGCGCATGGATTCACACAGCTCCAGGTTGCGCCGGGCTGTCAGGTTCAATTCCATAAACTGGCCTTGCTGATAGACATGAAACTGATTCAGGCCGCTCAGACAGCACATCTGGCTGTCCTCCAAATAAAAGAGCAGCTTGCCCACAGCAATGGCGATATCCGGGTTTTGGGTCAGCCCTGCCGCCTCAAAATCCTGAATGCCAAACCGGCCCTGAATGCGTTCCAGGGCCTGCTCATAAGACAGCTCTGGTTCTGCTGGTTCCAGCATACAGGAAAGCCGCTGAACCAGAAAATCCCGCAAAGGCAGGCATGCCATAGCCTGTTCGCTTAAAACCGCTTCGCTGGGGACAAACCGTCCTACCTCGTTTATCAGCTGCCGCTGGATTTCCTCTCCGGCAAAGCCGGTGGCATACAGCTGACCGGTGGAAATATCCGCAAAGCAAATACCGCAGCGCTGACCTTCCCACTGGATACAGCAAATATAGTTGTTGCGGTTTTCATCCAGCATAGAGGTCTCTGTCACCGTACCCGGCGTGATCATGCGGATGATCTCCCGCTTGACAATGCCCTTAGCGGCCTTAGGATCCTCCACCTGTTCACATATGGCGACTTTATAGCCGTTTTTCACCAATTTAGCAATATAGCCTTCGCAGCTATGGAAAGGCACGCCGCACATAGGCGCCCGTTCCTTCTGTCCGCAGTCCCTTCCGGTCAGGGTCAGCTCCAGAACGGAAGAGGCCGTCTTGGCGTCATCATAGAACATTTCATAGAAATCGCCCAGACGGTACATCAAAATGTAATCCGGACACTGTTCCTTGATTTCAAAATACTGCCGCATCATAGGCGTTAGCTCTGCCATAGTTTCCTCCTGATCTTAAAACTTTTATTCGGTTTCTATCCCTCTTCGCCGAACAGGGACTTGAAGCCGTAGTCTACAATCTTTACCTTGGCCTTTTTTCCCATCACAAGGCCCGGTCCTTTACAGCACACCAGAACATTGCCGTTTGTCCTGCCGGTAAGCTGAAATTCACCGTATTTGCTTCGACCATCGATGAGCACCTCTACCGTTCGGCCCAGATACGCTTTTTGCTCCTCCATACCAATTTCCGCCTGAACATCCAAAAGCCGCTGGAACCAGCGCTGCTTTTCTTCCCTGGAAACCGGATCGGGCATTTCCGCTGCCGGAGTACCGCTGCGTCTGGAATAAATAAAAGTAAACAGAGAGTGAAACCGTACCCGACGGATAAGGCTGAGAGTCTCTTCAAAATCCGCTGCCGTCTCCCCGGGAAAACCTACGATCACATCGCTGGTCAGCACAATTCCCGGCATTTTTTCCCGGGCGTAATCAATGAGAGCCAAATACTGCTCCCGGGTATAATGGCGATTCATGGCCTGCAAAATCCGATTGCTGCCGCACTGGAAGGGCAAATGCAGCTGTTTGGCCACCTTATGGCAATCCGCCATGGTATCCAGCAAACGACGGCTGGCATCCTTGGGATGGCTGGTCATAAAACGAATGGTGAAATCCCCTTCGATCTCGTTGAGTCTGCGAAGAAGATCGGAAAAATCCACATCCTGATCCAAATCCTTACCATAGGAATTCACATTCTGCCCCAAAAGGGTAATATCCTGATAGCCTTGGGCAAGCAGGCGGCGGAACTCCGCTTCTACGCTTTCCGGCGTGCGGCTGCGTTCCCGCCCTCTCACATAGGGGACGATGCAGTAAGTACAAAAATTATTGCAGCCGTACATAATGGATAAAAAGGCATGGATCTGTCCGTTCCGCCGAATGGGCAAGCCCTCGGCGATCTCACCGTGATCTTCACCGGAAATGTCAAAGACCCGCTTTTCTCCCGTTACTTTCCGGTACAAAAGCTCAGGAAACCGCCAAACCATATGGGTACCGAACACCATATCCACATAGGGATAGCTGCGGCGGATTTTCTGGGCTACATGTGCCTGCTGCACCATACAGCCGCACATGGCCAGGATCAAATCTGGATTCTTTTTCTTAATATGAGACATCTGGCCTACATTGCCCAACACCCTCTGCTCGGCATGCTCCCGAACCGCACAGGTATTGATGACGATCAGATCCGCCTCCTCCGGCTCCTGGATCAGTTCATAACCCATTTCTAAAAGCATTCCGGCAATGCTTTGGGTATCCGCTACATTCTGCTGACAGCCATACGTATCTGTAAAAGCCCGAAGAGGCCGGCCCTTGGCCGCCGCCTTTTCACTGATCAAATGGCTGAGCTGGTGGATATATTCCCATTGACGGTCAATTTTTTCCTGTGGAATCTCTACCTGATTTCTTTGCGCCATACGCCCCTCCTTTATCTGAATAGCTCCATATGGTCGTCATAGACCCCATATCGGTGATAGGCTGCGCCGTCAATCTTCCAGCCCTTTCCATAGATTTCGATGGCCCGGGTAATATATTCCGGACTCAAATTGTTGCCGCCGGGATCGGAAGCGGTCACCGCATAAACCCTCACCTGGTTTTCCTCCGCTTCTACCCGGGTCTCTCGGATCATATCCCGAATATTGACTAGCTTCTCGCCCCGTTTGCTCCGTTTCATTAGTTTGATGTTCTCCCGAGCCAAAATAGCCTGGACATCCTCCGTAAAACCCTGCGGTACGCCGCTGTCAAAATCATAGGTGATGCGAAAACCGGACCAGGAGATTTCCCGCACAGGCCGTCCCCCATCGCTTAAAGGGTAAATTTCCAAAGCATGCAGGCCTTCCGGCAAGGCGGCATTCATTCGCTCTACCGCGTTCTCCGGCACTGTTTCTGTTAAAAGCTGAAAATCCATAAACTCCCACTCCCCAGAAAAGCCGGTGGACAATGGCAGAGCAATGGAAATATAAGCATGTTGATTAAAGCCCTCTGTAAACCAAATGGGCAGGTTTGCCCGGGCAATAGACCGCTGCATGGTATGCATCAGATCCAAATGGGAGATGTATTTAGCCCGGCCTGTTTTGGCAAATTTCATCCGTGCCTTAAACATAACACTTTCCTCCCTCCAGCAAACGGGAGGCGCCGCAGCCGGCGCACTGAGTGATGCAATCCGGTGTGGGAATCGCCTGTCTGGATTTTTCATATTCCCGGATCAAATGGCTTTTTAAAGTACCGCAGCCAATGTGATCCCATGGGAATACCTCGTCCAAAGGCCGCTGGCGGAAGCAATAAAAATCCACCGTCAAGCCGCATTTTTCAAAGGCCGCCATCCATTTTTCGTTGGAAAAGCAGGCATCCCATCCATCCATCTTGCAGCCGGATCGAAAGGCCTCCAGAAGAACTTTTCCCTGGCGGCGGTCACCTCGGGCAAAGGCTCCCTCCAGCACGCTGGTGGTGGCGTCATGCCAGTTGAAGGTAACGTTTTTGGTTTTCATAATGCTCCGCATATACTGCTGCTTGCCTGTAAGCTCGGGCAAAGTATTCTGCCGATCCCACTGGAAAGGGGTCTGAGGCTTGGGCACAAAACAGGAAGCACTGGCTGTCACCTTAACGCCTCGGTTTTTATTCCGGGTATACTCCCGCCAGGTGCGCACCACATTTTGTGCCAGCTTGGAAATCCCGTCCAAATCATCGCTGGTCTCTGTGGGCAGACCGATCATAAAATACAGCTTGACGCTGCTCCAGCCTCCTTGGAAAGCTGTAGCACAGGCATTCAGCAAATCATCCTCGCTCAGATTTTTGTTGATCACATCCCGCAACCGCTGGCTGCCTGCTTCGGGGGCAAAGGTCAAACCGCTTTTCCGCACCTTCTGCACCCGCTGCATGAGCTCCGCGCTAAAGCTGTCTGCCCGCAAGGAAGGCAGAGACAGACTGATTTTTTTAGGCTCACAATATTCCAGCATATCATAGGTCAGATCACCCAGCTCGGAATAATCGCTGGTGCTCAAGGAGGACAAGGAAATTTCCTCATAGCCGCTGCTTTGCAAAATATCCTTGGCCTGCTTGAGAAGGACTTCCTTGGATTTTTTACGCAGAGGACGGTAAGTATGGCCTGCCTGGCAGAACCGGCCGCCTCGGA
>CAZSBD010000078.1:0-6919 GCA_964605215.1 uncultured Oscillospiraceae bacterium
GCCAGAACCATCCGCATCCCCGTGCATATGGTGGAGACCATCAACAAGGTGATCCGGGTATCCCGTCAGCTGCTTCAGGAACTGGGTCATGATCCCTCTCCTGAGGAAATTGCGGAAGAGATGCATATGCCTGTTGAACGGGTGCGGGAGATCCTCAAGATTGCCCAGGAACCGGTTTCCCTGGAAACCCCTATTGGGGAGGAAGAGGACAGCCATCTGGGCGACTTCATTCCCGATGATGACGCGCCGGAGCCGGCAGAAGCCGCTTCCTTTATGCTCTTGAAAGAACAGCTGGTAGAAGTTCTCAAAACCCTGACTCCCCGGGAGGAAAAGGTGCTGCGTCTGCGCTTTGGGATCGAAGACGGCCGTACCCGCACACTGGAGGAAGTGGGCAAGGAGTTTAACGTTACGCGTGAGCGTATCCGCCAGATTGAGGCTAAGGCCCTGCGAAAGCTCCGTCATCCCAGCCGTTCCAAGAAGCTGAAGGATTTCCTCAACTAAAGAAGCATGCAAACGCGTCCGGCGAGTTCGCCGGACGCGCTTTCATTTTTTGCCCGGGAAAGGCTGTCCCCGTGGATTTGCCGGAGCATATTCCTTTTGGTCAGGACATACAGTGAAGGAGAGAATGTCTCGGGAGGGAAACATATGACCATTGGGATTACATTGCTGTTATTCGCCATCGGCCTTGTTTTGATCATCAAGGGTGGGGACGCCTTTGTGGAGGCGGCCAGCCGTCTGGCTATGGCGACAGGAATTCCGAAATTTATCATTGGCGCCACCATTGTCAGCGTGGCCACAACTTTGCCGGAAATCACCGTTTCTCTGCTGGCGACCATACATGGGGAGCGGGAAATTGCTATCGGCAATGCCGTAGGCTCAGTGTGCTGCAACATCGGCCTGATTTTGGGCCTTTCATTGCTGTTGCGCCAGCCAGCGGTGCGCAAAAGCGAGCTGCGTTCCAAGGGCCTGCTGATGGCGGGAGCCACGGCCTTTTTGTGGGCGTTCACCTTAAACGGCAGGCTTTCTCTGTTGGAGAGCCTGGTGCTTTTGTCCATCTTCGGCTATTTTCTCTTCTCCAGCGTCCAGCAGTCCCGGGGATGCCGGGAGGAGCGGCAGAGGATCAGCCGCCGCCAGTGTCTGTGGGAAATCTGTATCTTTGTGGCAGGTGCGGGAGCCATTGTTCTAGGCGCTCATCTACTGGTGCAGAACGGAGTGATTTTGGCGGGCCTTTTAGGCATATCTGATCGAATTATCGGCTTGACCTTGATCGCCGTAGGCACTTCTTTACCCGAACTGATTAC
Organism: uncultured Oscillospiraceae bacterium; assembly: GCA_964605215.1. GTDB lineage: Bacteria > Bacillota > Clostridia > Oscillospirales > Butyricicoccaceae > CAZSBD01. Next base: position 1,302 of record CAZSBD010000078.1, read on the forward strand.
CGCTATGACTGCCATTCGCAAAAATGAAAGCAGCCTTTCCATCGGCAATATTTTTGGTGCTAATACCATTGATATTACTTTGATTTTGGCGGCCTGTTCCGGCGTTTCTGGCGGTGCGTTGGAAGTGGCGCAGCATACAGCCTATATGGATTTGCCTGTGAGTATAGTGCTGATGGCGGTAGTACTGATCCCAGCCTGGCGGAAAGGGCAGCTCAAGCGCTGGCAGGGCGTGGCGCTTTTGATGGTTTATGGAATCTTTGTAGCATGTCTGGTGCAAGCTGGTTGAGAAAATGCACAAAAAATGATATGATAAAGGAAAAGAGCGGTTTCTTTTCCAGGAAAAAAGCCGCAGAAAAAAGGAGCGGCGTATATGAAAGACGAATTGACACTGGTACCTAAGAAAGAACTGACGGCGAGACTGAACCGGCTGCGGGCGAAGATGGATGAGGAGCACCCGGGCTGGGCTGTGATTTTTATTCATCATAAAGTGAATATGTATTATTTGGCAGGCACTATGCAAGAGGGTGTGCTGGTGGTGCGGCCCAAGGATGAGATTTTGTGGGTGCGGCGCAGTCTGGAGCGGGGACGCAAGGAGTCCCAGTTGACGGATGTGCGGCCCATGAAGAGCTTTCGCACCTTGGCAGAGCATTACGGCAGCCATCTTTCCGCCTTATATCTGGAGACAGATCAGGCTACCTATGATTGGCTTCAGATGGTGCGCAAATATTTCAGCGTAGATGAGATCCAAAGTGTATGCCCAGTGATGCAGTATCTGCGGGCGAGAAAAAGCCCTTATGAGCTGGAAATGATGGGTCGGGCTGGCACCATCCACCAGGAGGTCATGGAAAAGATTACCCCTATCCTTTTGCGGGAGGGCATCAGCGAAGCAGAGCTGGGCATTGAGATCTATCGGGAAATGATCTGCCGAGGCGGTCATGGCGTTGTCCGTTTCCATATGCCTTTGGGAGAAAGTGTGATCGGCTTGGTGTCTTTTGGCAAAAGCGGGCTGGTCACTATGGCTTTTGATGGCCCTGGCGGTACAGCGGGGACATGCGTGGCTGTCCAGTCCCTGGGCTCGGCGGCCCGCCGCTTAAAACCGGGTACAGTGGTGTATTTTGATGTTGCTTGCGGCGTGGAAGGTTACCACACGGATAAAAGCATTGTATATTATTTTGGAGATCTGGCGGACAACCCCAGAGGGGAGGAGATTCGCCGGGCCAACAATTTCTGCGTGGATCTGGAGAGGCGGATCGCTTCCATGCTCCGGCCCGGGGCCATTCCCGCAGAAATCTATCAAGGTATTTTGTCGGAGATCCCGGCAGAATTTGCGGACAGCTTTATGAGCGGCGGCAAATTTCTGGGTCATAGCATTGGCCTGACTATGGATGAAACTCCGGTTTTGGCAAAGTCTTTCAACCAGCCCCTGGAGACGGGAATGACCTTTGCCGTAGAGCCGAAAATTGCCTTGACAGGCGTGGGCTTGGTAGGGACGGAAAACACCTATCTGGTCACCCCGGAAGGCGGCGTTTCTCTCACCGGTCATGGGATGCCTCTGCGGGCAATTCAGGCCAGGTAAAATAAAAAAGGCTCCTGATGGGGAGCCTTAATTTTTGCAAATGATTTCTGTTTCCCGCAATTCAATCCGGCTGCCTGTCCGGTTTAAAAAGAAGGTATGGGGAAAAGCTTGCTGAAGCTGCCGGGCCTGATCGTCACCGGTGCAGTGGGAGCAGGCAATGAGCTGGAGGGACATAGGCTGCAGGGCATGGATCACCTGCGCCATTCTCTGGGGAGATGCCCGGCGAAGATGGGTGCCGCCGATAACGCCGGCAATCGGTTGGCCGCAACGCTCCTGTATGGTTTGCAAAATAGGCAGAATGCCCCGATGGGCACAGCCGCACACAACCACCATGCCATAAGGCATAGAAATCCCCAGGACAATCTCATCTGCAAAATCATCCGCTGGATAGCCAGGCTGATTCAGGTGAAAATGGGATAGATCCTGTTGGAGATCCTGCGGAAAACTGCGGAATAAATGGATGCCACCGCCCAAATCCACATGATCTTCTGTCATTCGGCATAGAGGAAAACCCAGGCGGCAAAGGTCGCCAGGAGAAAAATCTACACCGTTGGGCCGATAGCTGCCGTCTGTCTCCTGCAGGCATTTGGGTGCAAAAAAGGAAGCGCCCACCCAAATTTCCGGTCGGTTGTGGAGATGCCGTACCAGAGGCAGAACGCCGCCGGCATGATCATAGTGACCGTGACTGAGAATGATATGGTCGATTTTTTCCAAATCCACCCCCATGATTTGGGCGTTGCGCAGGAACAGACCAGTTTGGCCGGTATCCAGAAGAACCGTTTTTTCGGGGGACTGGATCAAAATGGAAAGTCCATGTTCGCAGTTTAATCGGGTATCCTTTCCCGGATGATTTTCGATTAAGGTAGTTAGTCGGAAGGACAAGAAAATCCACCTCCTCATTTTATGTCAGTATATCATAAAAATGTGAAATGTTTTAGGATTTTTGGTGAAAATTCAGAAAGAAAGTTTTTGTTTGGCAGGCAGGGTTCGCTCTGCCAAACGAATGAGTCCTTGGGAAAAAGGCGCAAGAAATAGTGCGGTAACCGTATTAAACAGGGTGTGGAAATTGGCGATTTCTCCTTTGGTCACAACGGCTTGCCAGGGTACAGGGGCGATGGGAAGGACATAGAGGATTAAAAGAAACACCGCCGTGCCAATCACATTAAAGTAAAGATGGAGCAAAGCGGTTCGCTTGGCAGTCAGATGGGTGCCAAGGCTGGCCAGCAGAGCAGTGACGCTGGTGCCGATATTTTGTCCCAGAATGAGAGGGATGGCGCTGGCCCAGGTGAGAGAGCCGGAAGCTGACAGGGCTTGTAAAATGCCAATACAGATCGAGGAGCTTTGCAGCAAAGCGGTAGACAAAGTCCCCAGAGCCACACCAGCCAAGGGGCGCCGGGTTTGGGCAAACAGCTGGCGCAGTAAGGGAGAATTTTGCAAAGGCGAAGCGGCGAGTTCCATCGTGTGCATCCCGATAAAAAGCATAGCGAGACCGGCCAGAATCCCGCAGACAATCCTTCCCCTGCCCCGGCGACTCAGAAAAAAGAGCAAAATGCATACAGGCAGGAGTAAATAGGCAAAAAAGGTGGGGCGAAACCAGGGAAGGACATTTGGCAGCAGAGATAGAAGAGGCAGGCGCAAAAGCTGGGCTGTGACCGTGGTGCCGATGTTGGCTCCCATCAGGATGCCCAGGGCTTGTTTCAGGGTTAAAAATCCACCTTCTACCAGGCCAACAGCCATAACCGTCACTGCGGAAGAGCTTTGCAGCAAAGCGGTCACGCCCAGTCCCAGAAGCAGATATCGGGGTGTGGAGCCGGTAAAACGGGGGAATTTTTCCGGAAAAGCGCTGCGGGCAAATCGTTTTAGGCTGCGGCACAGCAAAGCCATGCCCATGAAAAAAAGACACAATCCGAAGGAAAAATAAACGGGCATGGCAAGTCTCACAGCACAGTCTCCTTTCAGGATTTTGTAAAAAGCAGATGAAAAATTCGGAAAAACCTGCTATACTGGAAGAAATCAAAAGAATGAGATAGGAGTATATATGCTGCGGACGATTAATTTAGAAGACGGCTTGCCAACGGTGGAACAGGCCATCAAGCGGCTGAATCTGGAGGTTATGTTAGCCCGGAAGCAAGAGATCCGGGTACTCAAGATCATTCATGGATACGGCTCTACCGGTAAGGGGGGCAAGATCCGGATGGCTTGTCGGCGGGAACTGGAAAGCATGCAGCGGCGGGGCCTTGTAAAATTTTTTGTCATTGGAGAGTCCCTCTCCATTTTTGATGAAAATACCCGGAAGATTACGACCCTTAGCCCGGAATTCCGTAAGGATTCGGATATTGACCGGTTCAACAGCGGAATCACCGTGGCAGTGCTGTAAAGTTCATAAAAATGCGCCTGAAAGTCAAAGCTTTCAGGCGCGTTTTCTAATCTTTGGAGAATAAAATTTCTTTTTCCAGCAGAATCTGCTCGATGCGATCCGCCGTCTCTTCGTTTGGGCAGCGGATTTGATGGAGATGAATGCCGCCAGTGAGATCAGATAGCAGGCGGGAATCAGAATTCGTTATGTTTTTGACAAATTCATCCACCTCATACCGAGAAGAAAGGCGCAGCGGGGCGGAAATCTGGCCGTAAAGGGAATGTTCTACAATAACATTCATCACCTGGGCGCCATTGTCCACAATGGTATACAGTTCTTCTCGCATTTTGTCCAGTGTATGATGCTGGCAGGCGATGGTCCTTTGGCAGCCGGGAAAAGCGGCGCTTTCTCTTTCGTAGACATAGCCTCGTGGAGTGGCGTAGATTTCACAGCCTGTGGCTCGAAGCAGGGCAATATCTCCTACAATGATTTGGCGGGTTACAGAAAAGGTCTGAGCAATTTTGGAGGCGCTTAAAGGGGCAGAAGCGTCCTCAAGGATCTGTTTGATTTGTTCTCGCCGTTCTTTTGCAGTCATAAATCGTCCTCCTGGTTGTGTTATGTTCCTTTTTTTAAAGTATAGAACGATTTTTTCAAAAAAGCAACAAAAAAACGGCAAAAAGAACGGGAAGCCGCTTTGCGGAACGGTGAAAAATTTTTGAGTTGCCTATTGCTAATTTTTTTAAGTTAGCTATTGCTAACTTTTTGGAAATGTGCTATAACTATAAATAGATAAGCGGAGTATGATTTACGAAAAAGTAAAGATTTTGCTTTCCGCTTATATATTTTTTACTTGGGAGTTAGCATATGCTAACCTTTCGGCAACGTGCAGAGTAGAAAGGAGTGGTTGAAGGGAAGATCATGATTTTTATACCCTACCACAATATTTGAAAGGAGAAAAAATTCTATGTGCAATGCAAAAAGCAGACTGAAAAACAAAGTGCTTGCCATACTTTTGAGTTTGGCGATGCTGATCAGTCTTTTGCCCACAGCAGCGCTGGCAGCTGGTACAACCTGGGCGGACGGAACCTATCAGGGCAGCGGCACAGGTTACGGCGGAACCATGACCGTGAGCGTTACTGTTTCGAATGGAAGCATTACTGCGATTGAAAATGTTTCAAACAAAGAGACTACAAGCATCTGGACCGATGATAGGCAAACCGCTCTCTTTAATGAGGTGATATCCGAACAGAGTACATCCAATCTGGATGCTATCACCGGGGCAACCAAGAGCAGAGCTGGAGCAATCGAAGCAATCAATGATGCGCTGACGCAGGCGGCTCAGGCAGCAGCTGATGCGGATTCGGATGCGATCTTCTCATCAGGTAGCGGAACGGAAAAGAATCCGTATGTGATCAGAACCGCGGCACAGCTGGCAAACTTTGCGACGTCCGTTGATAAAGGGAATACTTACGCGAATCAGTATATCGTTCTGGGCGCGGACATCGACCTGTCCGACGTTAAAAACTGGAACCCGATCGGCGGCGAGGGCAAGGATGCCACAGCTATCTTTGCCGGCATCTTTGACGGTCAGGGGTATACTGTCAGCAATATGAAAATCAACGTTGAGACGGCTGTCGAGGTAAACGTCGGCCTGTTCTCCACGCTGAGTAACGCGGCGGTTGTGAA
>CAZSBD010000079.1:0-6914 GCA_964605215.1 uncultured Oscillospiraceae bacterium
CTGGCGGTACTTTCCAGGCAGCTCTTGCTCAGGCATGGGGCCAGTTGCAGGTGCTGTTTGAAGATGATGAAATTGGCGCAGTGTATTTTATGAATCCGCTGGATGTTGCTGACTATCTGGCAACCGCCAACATCACAATGCAGACTGCCTTCGGAATGAATTATATTGAAAACTTCCTCGGCCTTGGCACTGTGATCTTTAACAGTTCCGTCCCCAAGGGCAAGATTTATGCAACTGCAAAGAACAATATTGTTCTCTATTATATCCCTGTGAACGGTGCGGATCTAAATGAGGCATTCACATTCACATCTGACACTACCGGGTATATTGGCATCCACGAAGAGCCGGATTATACTAATATGACGGCTTCTGATACCGTGGTCAACGGTATGGTGCTGTTTGCAGAGCGTATTGACGGTGTTGTAGTTTCTACAATTGTGGGGGAATAAATGAACTGCTGATGGCATCCTCTCTTGAAGATTCTATTGATCTGGACAGAATGACAAAAGCGCAGCTTTTGGAATATGCGGATACCAACGGAATCGGAGGGGTTGGTAGTTCTATGTTAAAGGCTGACATTCTAGCAGTGATCAAGGAGGCAATGTGATGCTTGAACAAGTCCTAACGTATCTAAATAATTGGTTCCTAACGGACATTTACGAAGGCACATATACGGTGCAGGGAGGCCGCATTACATTGCCGTTCCTGCAAAATGGGCAGTATTTCCGCATTGTTGGTAGTATGTTTAATGACGGGCTACATCAATATCCAGCAGAAGAACTAACTGACGAGGAATTTTCTGGAGTTGTTTGGGCGCTGGCCGTCCCTAAGGCCATCATTAACACAGCGGCAGAGATGGCCGAATGGGAAGCCAAAAACAGCGCAGCAGTGTCCAGCCCATATCAATCCGAAAGTTTTGGCGGATATAGCTATTCAAAATCCACCGGAAAGAATGGTGCAGCATTTACTGTGTTTGATGTATTCGCAAACCGTCTGAACACTTACAAGAAGACGCGTGAACTTGGATTCGCCAAGACATCTAAACAGTTTACGCCGCATTACAGACGCCCGTACAACCCTGATTATTCGTGGAGATGAGCAAATGAGCTTGATTGAAGATTGGAAAGAACCCTGTGTCATAATGAAGAAGAATCAAATTCCAGACAGAGAGGGAGGCCGCATCACTGCTTGGATGGAAGGAACCACATTTGAAGCAACGATCACCTTCGACAACTCTATGGAAGCTCGTATAGCAGAAAAAGAAGGAGTTACGAGCCTGTACACCGTCACAACGGATAAAAATTTTATACTCGAATATCACGATGTACTTAAACGAAAAAATGATGGACAAATTTTTCGCATAACCTCCAATGGAGAGGATATGAAAACGCCGAACAATGCAACGCTCCAGTTTCGACAGGTGACGGCGGAAAGATGGGAGTTGACCACATGACGAAACCAGAAGCACTACATCAATTCTTTTCCTCTTTTGGTATTCCTGCTTACGTTTCATCTTCCGTACCGGATGATGTTACATTTCCGTATCTGACCTATGAGTATATATGCGGGTACTTCGGGAATCAGGAAGTTGGAATAATCGTGAATTTGTGGTATTACACAGAATCTGAAGCAGAACCCAACGCCAAGGTCGAAGAAATATCAAGTGCGATTAAAGACGGGGGAAAAACGATTGCCTGTGATGACGGATTGATTTGGGTCAAGAAGGGTTGGCCGTGGTGCCAATCTTTAACGGATGAAACAAACAGGGTAATAAAACGGCGATATATAAACATATCGTTGGAATACTTGACGTTATAGGAGAAATTCAAATGAAATACACAAAAATACCGGAAACAACATTCCAGGAAATCCAGTTGAATGCTGGCGTAATCTGTAAGGAATTTACACTTTCAACAGGTGCAGTCAAAGATATTATTGGTGCATCTTCTGGCGGTTGGAATTTCAGTGCAACACCTACTTATTCTGATATGGGCGATGACATTGATAACTGCCCAAAGAACACAATGGAACTTAAGCAGCTAGATAGATGGGAAGTTAAAATGTCTGGTACATACGTTACCGTCAACGCGGATGTTGTGAAAAACCTGATTGCTGTTGCTGATATCGATGAAACAGATGCGACACATATCATTCCTCGGAATGATATTCTGGACAGCGATTTTACAGATTTGTGGTGGGTTGGGGATTATTCCGACAAAAACAGCGAAACAGGAGGCGGGTTTATTGCGATCCATATGATACATACGCTTTCTACAGGAGGTTTCCAGATCAAGTCTAGCGATAGGGCAAAGGGACAATTTTCCGCAGAATACACCGCGCATTATTCTATTGGGGAACAGGATAAAGTACCGTTTGAGGTGTACGTCAAGTCTGGTACAGCAGATGACGAGGTAGCGTAGGGGGCAAAAATCTATGAAAAAATTATCCGACTATAAGGGTGAAGATGCATTAGAAATAATCGCTGACATTTTAGAACCTTCTGTTGAGATTATGACAGACAAAGAGATGTTTGACTTGTTTAAAAGCAAGGACACAAAGAAAATAACCCTTGTGAAAACGATGCTTAAAAGACACAAAAGGGCGGTGTTAGATATCTTTGCCGCTATTGAACGGGAAGACCCAGAGACGTATGGACCCAACATTATGGAAATCTACAGCGCATTGCTGAACATTTTGAATGATCCGGAACTAACCAAACTTTTTTGGTCGCAGGCTCAGAAGGCGGAAGAGAAACCTTCTGGGTCTGCTACGGAGAGTACCGCAGAAAAGGAAGTATAAAACATTTTCTGAGATATGTGGAAAGCAAACTGGAAAAACAATATTGCATGAAAGCATATCATTTCTACACTGCTGAATGTCTAAGAATGATAACGGAGAGCAATTCCAAGTATGCTGGCGGTTGCTATATGTCCACATCGTTTAACAATTATTTGCACCCGAAGAAACAGGAAAAACGGACGGCGGAACAAATCGTTGTAGACACTATAAAACTAGCAAAGGGGTGAAAATGATTGGATTTATTTGATCTATTCGCAAAAATTTCTATTGATACAAGCGAATTTGAAAACGGAATAGAATCTGCATCTGCCGGTTTTAAAAGATTTTCTGGTGACAGCAAATCACTATCCGATGATATAAAACGGACGGAAAGCCAGTTCCAATCCGCGCAAAAGAAAGTGCAGGATTTATCCAAGGCTTTAGAAGAGTCCGCGCAATTAAATGGCGAAGATTCGGATGAAACTCGAAAATTGGCTGAAGAACTGAAAAAAGCGCAATCAGATGCCGATGGCTTTGAAACCGCTCTAAAAGGAATGAAAGACGGATTAAAGGGCGTTGGAGACGAAAGTGGAAATGCTGGAAGCAAATTGGAGTGGCTGTCTGCTAAAGCTGTGGCCGTTGGTAGTATTCTTGCAGATGCCATTGAAGCCGGAGCGAAAGCCGTAGTCAATCTTGGAAAAAACATCGTTGATAACTATGCGCAGTATGAGCAGCTAACAGGCGGTGTGGAAACCCTGTTCAAAGATAGTTCTTCTACCATCTTTCAATACGCTGACCAAGCGTATAAAACTGCTGGGATGTCAGCCAACGCATATATGGATACCATAACCGGATTTGCGGCTAGTTTGATACAGGGCCTAGGCGGTGACACTGAAAAGGCTGCTGAAATTGCAAATATGGCTGTCGAGGATATGTCAGATAACTCCAACAAAATGGGTACCCACATGGAGGACATTGAAAACGCCTATCAGGGTTTTGCCAAGCAGAACTATACGATGCTGGACAACCTGAAGCTGGGCTATGGCGGAACCCAGGAAGAAATGATCCGGCTAATTAATGACAGCGGCATTTTAAATGAAAAGATAAGCAGCATGGATGGCATCACGTTTGATCAAATCATTCAGGCAATCCACGCGATCCAAGATAATCTTGACATTACCGGAACAACCGCCAAGGAAGCCAGCACAACAATCGAAGGTAGTTTTAATAGTGCTAGTGCAGCGTGGCAGAACCTGTTAACGGGCATTGGAAACGGAAATGCGGACATTGGTACGCTTGCAGATGAATGGGTTAGCAGCGTTGGTACATATCTGGGAAATCTGATACCGACAATTGCAACAGTTATTCCAAAGTTGATCGAGGCGATGGCGGAATCAGCCGGCGAAATGATTACAGGCTTCGCATCTGGCATTGATGAAAAACTACCGGAAATGAAAGATAAGGCCGTAGAAGCCTTAAAATCATTTGTATCAGGGCTTATGGACAGTTCCGACAGCGGCGAATTATTTGAATCGGCCGCTCATATCATCACAAAACTGGTGGAAGCGTTTATCCAAGTAGCGCCATATTTAGCGCTAGCTGCGGTTGCTTTAATGGGTAAACTGGTAGAGTTCCTAATGGGTCTTGTTGGCACATTGATGCAAGCTGGTATAGATCTGGTGTTAGACCTTGTTTCCGCCATTGTTTCAAAGGCTGAATCGGTTGGATCAGCGGCCAAAACATTGATCCAAAATTTTATTACAGGAATCGGCAATAAACTAGGTGAAGTCAAGGCGAAAGCAGCGGAAATTGTAGATGCGATTAAATCGTCGATTCAAAGCAAAGTTGAAGAGGCGAAACAATGGGGTATAGACCTAATAAACAACTTTATTTCCGGTATTAAAAGTAAATTTGAATCGCTTAGGAAGGCTATTTCCGATGCTGCTGATGTAGTAGCTAGTTTTCTGCACTTTTCCGAACCGGATGAAGGGCCGTTATCCAACTTCCACACCTTTGCGCCAGATATGATCGACCTGTTTGTGAAGGGGATCTATGACAACCGATATAAAGTTCAAAATGCTTCAAACACCGTTGCGAATGACGTATCGGGCGCCTTTAATAAAATCTTTGGTGGTTACTCAGATTTGGGGATTGATGCAAAGATTACCGATACGTCCAAAAAGGGAGTAAAGGAAGCTAGTGACAAAGCGAAGGCCGTATATGATGCAAGTACAAAATGGCTGGAGGATGCTGTAGAAAAAGAAAACTATACATTAGATGAACAGTTAAAGGCTTGGCAGATGATACAAGGCCAGTTTATCGAGAGTAGCGAACAGTATAAAAATGCCGAAGAGAAGATTTACGACCTTAAAAATAAAATTTATGAACAGGGGTACAAGGACAAGGTAGACTGGATTAATAAAGAGGTCAAATACAATGATGCCAGTCTGCAAGAACAAATACTATTTTGGAGCTCTTTACAAAAAGAGTATCTGGAGGACAGCGAAAAATATGAAGATACAGAAGAAAAACTTTTTGATCTCCGAAAAGAACTGCTAACAAATTATGAGAGTTCTGCGGAAACCATTTACAAAAACATTGAAAAGATTCAGGACACCTATCAAAAGTCATTGGAAAGCAGTACCCAAAATATTGTAAAATCCTACGGATTGTTCGATGAAGTCCCGGAATCTGAGTATGTATCCGGTCAACAATTGCTATACAATTTGCAGGATCAAATCCAGTCGATACAAGGGTTTTATGACAAACTGGACAAGCTGAAAGAGCGAGGTCTTAACGCCGATTTGTTGGCCGAACTGCGAGATATGGGCGTTGATGCGGCTGACCAGGTAAATGCTATTTTCCGAATGAGCGACGATGATATCCAGAAGTATTCCGATCTTTATGAACAAAAAAACCAGTTGGCTTCTAACATTGCAATGGACGAACTAAAAGATTTGCGGGAAGAGACGAATGCCGAAGTCCTAAAAAACTTGGAAGATTTGGGAGATTTATACGAAGAAAATGCCCCGTTTATTGGCCAAATGTTTGCAGATGGCTTAGCGAAAGGAATACAAAACGGATTATCTACAGTACTTGAAGCTTCTACCGAAATGGCAAACAAAGCGATGGAAGCGGCGGAAAAAGCACTAAACCTAGACACGAACGACATAGAAACGTTCAATCCAATCGCGGAAAATGATAGGTTAAAAGACATAGCAGGAAATGTTGATTTCTCAGATTCGGGACTTGGTGTGTCGGCGGCAAGTATCATCAACACCCTTATTCAGGGCAAAGATGAAAAAACAGGAGAAACCACAATTAATCTAGTGATGGCGGATGGCACGAAAATGGCCAGCTGGATTTTCGATCCGCTTACGAATTATGCCAAAGCAAACGGAACGCCCATTGTAAATCCGGCGTAAAGGGGGGATGTCTTATGATACAGTTAATTTTAGATGGCATTGAAATGCCGGAGAGTCGTAATGGTGGCTACACTGCAAGTAAGACCCCTCTTTCTGTCGATGTGGAAATGATTTCTGGCAGACTTGTTCGGGAATTGCGAGGTACTGTCTGGACAATTTCCTATCAATACGGATATTTTACGCCAGATACTATGCATCGAATCATCTCCGCATGCGAAAAAGGCAGAAGAGAAGCCATTACATGTGGATTTTTAATCCAGGAATCAGAGGAAGAAGCATTAACTTATTCTGAATTTTTGGTTGTGAATTTCAAAAGGCCGCAATTTATGTGGTCAAAGGATGGAAAACCGTTGTGGGCTGATTTTTCTATGGAATTGCGGGAGGTGAATCCTAGTGATTAGTTCCACAGAGAACTACAAAAATGCAATCACAGGCACTACACGAAAAATCCTTTTGCAATCTATTATTGATATTACAGACCCGGATATTGTTTATGGGACCGTTGAGTCATCCGGCGAATGTGAATTATCGAAATCCGACCAGTTACATGATAAGATTTTTGAAATAAAAAATTATGCCACGCTGGAGCACAACCGTTGGGTTTTGGACGGGAATATGGCAATACCTCCAGATGATTTTAGCACTATTCAAGATGAAGTTGGTTTCATCGGCGGTGTTTTAGGCGATGATGAAGGGGAATATGAAGAAGCG
>CAZSBD010000080.1:0-6912 GCA_964605215.1 uncultured Oscillospiraceae bacterium
CTTGCCATTTTGCTTGATTTTTTCTTCCATTATTGTTTTTGTTATTTAGCAATATGGCGGGGGTACGCGTATGTTACAAATATAACCTAATCTATATTACAAAACTGCAATAGTAAGGACCTTTAGTTCAGTTGGTAGAGCAACCGGCTCATAACCGGTGAGTCCTCAGTTCGAGTCTGGGAGGGCCCATGAAGATTAATGACGAGTAGGTGAGGTGATGGCAAACAATGAAAACTTGATTCCATTTGATAAACGAACAGAGAGCGAGCAGAGAGCAATCCGTTCCGCCGGCGGCAAGGCTTCCGGTGAGGCAAGGAGGCGGAAGGCTGATTTCAGGAAGACATTAAATGCCCTTCTGACGTCTGAGATTGATCATTCTGAATGGACGCCGTTTCTTGAGTCGATCGGTGTGGACAGTACACTTGAAGCGGCTGTGAACGCAGCGATGATAAAAGAAGCGCTGGCCGGAAATGTGAAAGCTTATGAGGCAATTGCAAGGTATGCGGGGCAGGAATGGAAGTCGGATATGGACATCAGTGAACAGATGGCCAAGATCAATCTTGCGAAAGCCCAAACTGTAAAGGCAGAAGCAGGGCAGGTGGAGGAAACAGAGGATCATGAGGAAGGCCTTGATCCTCATGATGTCATCATCCCTGAGTTTTGGGACTTACTGGACGATACAGACCATGAGCATCATATCATTACTTCCGGGCGTGCCGGAACGAAATCCAGTTATGCCGGAATTTTGGGGATTACTACAATTACGAAAGATGAACCGGCGGCTGTTGTTGTCCTTAGAAAGCGGCATAACAAGCTCAGGAAAACGGTTTATAAGGAGATGATTCGTGCCATTGGACGTCTTGGCATGAGCAAGGATGATTTTGAAATTGGTGTTTCTCCAATGCAGATCAGGTATAAGAAGAATGGCAATATCATCTACTTCTCCGGCTCAGATTCGATTGACGATACAAAAGGTATTATTGACGAAGATAAGCCGATCGTGCTGGTTATCCTTGATGAGTTGACGGAGTTCTTTGATGTTGGTGAGGGTGAGGAAGAACTGACAAACATTGAAGCGACTTTTGTCAGAGGCAATGATGAATCTTTCAGGATGGTTTATCTGTTCAATCCGCCAAAGAATCCTAACGCGCCAATTAATGACTGGTGTAAAAGAATGGCGCTTCGGCCGGATACGATCCATAAACATGTGGATTACCGGGATGTGCCTATAGCATGGATAGGTAAAAAACTGATAGAGTCAGCGGAACTTTTGATGGCCACTGATCTAAGGCTGTATCGCTGGGTATGGCTGGGTGAATGTGTCGGAATAGATGATCTGATTTATTATATGTTTTCTGATCGGCACAGAAAAGAAAGCCCCGCAAAACATTTTAAGATCATTGGTATTGGCGTTGATTATGGTCAGAAGAATGCTACCACATATCAGGCAGCAGGCGTCAACATCAATACGCGAAGGCTGGAGGGGCTGGCAGAATTTTATCATTCGGGCCGTGATTCGGGTAAACAGAAAAGTCCTTCTGATTATGCGAGAGAATTTATTGATATGACCGATATGCTGCATAAGAAATATTCGTGCAGCGTTTTTTATGCTTATATTGACCCGTCTGCACAGGGCCTGGCGGAGGAAATAAAGCGTTTGGCAAGGCAGACGTTACCATATAGCATTGTTGTAAAAGATGCGGACAATGACGTTAAAATCGGCATCCAGCGTGTACAGAATTGCATGACATATGGTGTAATGACTGTATCGGAGAGCCAGGAAAACCTGATCAGGGAATTTGGTGTCTATGAGTATGACAAGAAATCAATAGAAGCCGGCAACGAAAAACCATTAAAGCTGGATGACCATTGTTGTGACGCATGGCGTTATCTGGTTATGGGATTATGGGGAAAGATCAAACATTTTCTTCCCGTTGGAGAAAGAGGTGAGGACGATTAATATATTTACATACTTTAAGAATCATGGCATCGACACGATTGATGCTTCTTTTTATTCACAGATCAGGCTATGGGAATCATGGTACAGGGGGAATGTACAGAGCTTTCACCATTACCGTGTATATAACGGAAAGAGCCGGGTTCGCTGCAGACGTCTTTCTCTGGGGATGGCCAAGAAGGTATCGGAAGATACAGCAGATCTGCTTTTAAATGAGCGTGTAAAGATTACAATTGCCGGTTCTGATGCAACAAGCGAATTTGTGAAGCTTGTGTTGAAAAAGAATAAATTTTCGGTAAAAGGCAATCAGTATCAGGAAATTAAAGCTTATTCCGGAACGGTTGCGTATGTATGCCAGGTGAAAGATATGCGGATCGATGAAGACGGCAATATGTTGTCTGGCGGCAATGTGTTTATTAACTATGTTCGGGCCGGGAATATTTTTCCAATATCATGGGAGAACGGAGAAGTTCAGGAAGTCGCCTTCCTGTTTCCTAAAACAGTTAATCGTAAGAAATATGCGCTCATACAGCTGCACACTTTACAAACATCCAAAGATGGCAAACGGGAATACGTGATTGAAAACAATGTTGTCCAATGTACGCAGGGAGCGGGGACGGATATTCCGGCCGAAAGATGGAAAGATCTTAAACCGTTCAAAGGGCTTGCGAAGATCATACGGACGGGTTCCGATAAACCACAATTTGTCATTGATAAACTTAATATCGTTAATAACGCCGATGAAGACGATACGAATCCGATGGGGGTTGCAATCTTTGCAAATGCCATTGATACGCTCTCCAAGATTGATCTGGAATATGATTCCTATGCGAATGAATTCGGCCTTGGTAAGAAACGCATCTTCGTGGCCCCGGAGATGCTGCAGACTTTGGATGGGGAACCTGTTTTTGATGAAAACGATACCACATTCTATCAGCTGCCTGAAGATACTTTAAAGGGCGATAAACCGATCATGGAATCAAACATGGAGCTCAGGGTAGACGAACATAGTAAGGCCATCAATGATGACCTGAATTTTCTGTCATTTAAATGTGGGTTCGGTACAGAACGGTATAAATTTGAAAATGGCAATATTACAACGGCTACACAGGTCATTTCAGAAAATTCTGATATGTATAGGACCATACAGAAGCATGAGTTGGTTTTGGATGATGTGATAAAAGATTTGATCGGTATCATCATTCGTCTCGGCCAGACGGCCGGAGTACAAGGATTGAAAGAGAATGTAGAAATTACCATAGATTTTGATGATTCTATTATCGAGGATAAGAATGCGGAGCGGCAGCAGGACAGGGCAGATATGGCAGCGGGCGTGATGACAAAAGTTGAATACCGTGCAAAGTGGTACGG
Organism: uncultured Oscillospiraceae bacterium; assembly: GCA_964605215.1. Taxonomy (GTDB): domain Bacteria; phylum Bacillota; class Clostridia; order Oscillospirales; family Butyricicoccaceae; genus CAZSBD01. The sequence continues at coordinate 3,329 of CAZSBD010000080.1, forward strand.
CGAAACCGAGGAGGAAGCACAGAAACATATTGTTCCGGATGATGAGGTAGTTGAGTGAGACCATCTGAAAAAGAATATCTGTCATTAAGGCTTGAGCAGCTTTTCAGGGAGATCGGTGAGCTGGCCATGGAGGATGTTGTCCGAAGGATCAGGATAACCGGCGGCATTACATCAACAGCGGATTATCAGATTAACCGCCTGATGCTGCTTGGTGCCACATCGGAGGAAATCGAGAGGGAAATTCAAAAAAGGCTGAATCTTTCCTATGACCAGCTATTCCAGATGTATGAGGATATCATCGACTGGGAATACGTCCGCAACAAGGATATTTACGAGCAGGTCAATGCCAATTTCATCCCATGGGAAGAAAATTACCAGTTGCAGCAATTGTCAAAGAGCCTGATCGAGCAGACATTCGATGAACTGAGGAACTTTACGCAGAGCATGGGTTTTGCCATCAATAATGGCAATGGCCTTGAATTTATGCCGCTGGCTGAGTATTATCAGAAGCACCTTGACCGGGCATTGCTTTCGATCGTCACAGGGGTCACGGATTATAATACAGCCCTTCGTAAGTGTGTCACACAGATGACCAATTCCGGCATCCGTGTTGTTGACTATGCATCCGGCCACAGCAACCGGATCGATGTGGCGGCCAGAAGGGCAGTCATGACCGGTATCTCGCAGTTGACCGGCAGGATCACAGATTACAATGCTGCGAAGCTTGGAACGGATTATTTCGAGGTTGCCTGGCATGCCGGCGCCAGAAATACAGGTTCAGGCTACTTTAATCATCAGGGCTGGCAGGGAAAGGTTTACACAAGCAAAGAATTGCGTACTGTCTGCGGACTGGGTGAAGGCGGCGGCCTTCTTGGATGGAACTGCTATCACGAATATTATCCGTTTTTTCCGGGGCTGTCTGAACGGAACTGGCCGGATGACTGGCTGGATAAGATGAATGCTGCTGAAAACACGCCAAGAGAATATAGCGGCAAGTGGTATGACATGTATCAGGCGACCCAGAAGCAGAGGAGTATGGAAACGGCCATGCGGGCTCAGAGGGAAAAGGTGCGGTTGCTGCAGGCGGGAGAGGCGGATGAAGATGTTATTCTGAATGCCAGGATTAAATATAATAATCAGCTTTATGAATACGCAAAGTTTTCAAATAAGATGAACCTGAAGCAGCAGCGTGAGAGGATTTACCTGGATATGCGTGGTACTGTCGGGATACACGGCAAGACCCCGCCCCTGAAGAAAATACCTCCATCTGCAGAGGTACGATATTCAAAGTTTTCAGAAAGGTTTAAGGACTTTAATAATGGCCAGAAAGATACCATTACATACAAGAGTCTGTTAAACAATTTAAATAAGAGCAGTATTGGCAAAGAGATTGTAAGTTATATCGTTAATCATCCGGAATTGAATATCCAGATGTGCTATAATGTGGATCATAAGGAAGAAGTGTTAGGTGAGCAGATTGGCGACGATATTTTTATTTATGCATCTGAAACGAAAACTATTCAGAAAACTGCTGAAACTTTAATTCATGAGATTACGCATCACAGATATGATATAGGTGAAAGCAGATGGGCTGAATGTGTGTGCAGGGCCCAGGAAATAAAACACCGATATAAACGAAACGAATTGACCTATGATGAGTTAAGGGGTATAATTAAAGAAATCAAGGCACTGTATCCGGAGCTTCCATGGAGGTAATGTTGATGACACCAACTGAGTTAAATGAAATAATCAAAAGATTGAGAAATGGTGAAAGGGTGGAATGTCCTAAATGTAAAAAAGGGACTCTCATAACAAGTGGAGATTACAGGACTTCCCCTGGGTTTCATTGTGATTACTGTAAAGTAAGGTTGAATATCAATTAACTCTATCATACATTTAACAGAGAGGTTAAAATAATTTTTACTGTACGGTTTTGGAAGGAGGTATAAGGGGGAGATGGATAATTTTTCAATCATTTATAAGATACTGTCTGTTCTTGAAAAATCAATGGATGTAGAGGAATTTGATATCGAACGGATCAGCCCTGAAAAGTTGAAGGTATCCCAGGAACGCTGGAATAAATACATGGAGATGCTATCCGATGCCGGATATATCAAAGGCGTTTCAATAAAAAAATACAGAGACGGAGAGATCGTGATAGATGCTTCAGATATCCGTATTACATTAAAAGGATTGGAATATTTAAGCGAAAATACAATTATGCAGCGTAGGTATAAAGCGACCAAGGGGATTACAGATTTGATACCATAACAGCCATTCATTCTTTAGGGAGTGAATGGTATTTTTATGCTTATTTTTAAGCTGTGAAAGCAACAGGAAGGAGGGAAATGATGAAGTACAGGAAAAAGCCGGTGATCGTTGAAGCGTTCCGGTTGACGGATGATGTCGAGATGATCGCGCCTGAATGGTTTACGCAAGCGGTCATTGATGAGGTTGTCTGGATCGACCGGAGCTTATCAGGCGGACATGTGCATATTTACGGCTGCACCATCAGGACACCGGAAGGCAAGATGCATGCGAAACTGGGTGATTACATTATCCAGGGCTTCAACGGTGAGTTGTATCCATGCAAAGCGGAGATCTTTGAAAAGACGTATGAAGCAGTGAGTTAGGAGGTGATCCTGTTATCTCCCGGCACGGGGTAAAGTGCAGGATTGAGGTAGTATGACGCAAGTAATTATTGGTGAGGACTATATAGAAATATCTGGCCATGCAAAAGAGCCGGTCGTGTGTCATGGCATATCTGCAATTAGCCAGATGGTAGCAAATTATGCGGAAGACAATGGATGGGGATACGTTGACGGGAACGACGGTTATTTGAAGATATATGATCTGAACCCCAGTCATATGGAAAATGACCTGTTTATGGCAATGATAAACGCATTGGAGGATATTGCTATAGAATATCCAGGCAATATAATAATCAAATATGATCCAAACACCTGAGGGTGTTTATTTTTTATGCCCAAAACATGATGGCTTTAAAAGCTTGGGAAAATCTCGAAGGAGGAAAAAGCATGAAAAGGAGAATGAATTTACAGCTTTTTGAGGACGGCAGCGGGGCTGGCTCTGGTGGACAGGGCGGAAATGCCGGGAATGGTGGCAGCGGCCATGAAGGAAGCGCTGGGGCAACATATAGTTATGAGCAGGCCGAGGAAATTGCGAACGCAAGGGCTTCAAAAGCTGAAAGAGCGGCGCTGGCCAATTATTTCAGAAGTCAGGGGATGACAGAGGATGAGATCACAACGGCAATCAATGATTTTAAGTCTAAGAAACAGGCTAACCAGCCGAATGTATCTCAGATCACGAAAGAACGTGATGAGGCTTTGCAGAAAGTTGCGCAGTATGAAAATGAAAAGATTCTTACGGGTAAAGGCGTTCGGTCTGAGGATTTGGATTATGTAACTTTCAAGGTATCCCAGCTTGTAACAGATAAAAAAGATTTCAAAACCGCAGCAGACGAATATCTGAAGGCGAATCCGAGGTTTACCGGGAAAGTGTATCAGGTTTCAACGGGGGTTTCTTCCGGGAATGTGTCTGGTGGAGTAGAGAATAAAAACGAA
>CAZSBD010000081.1:0-6804 GCA_964605215.1 uncultured Oscillospiraceae bacterium
CGGCGCCACCCTGGCGGCAGCGGCAGCCGGCGCTTCGGTCTGCCATGTGGACGCTTCCAAGGGCATGGTCGGCTGGGCACGGGAAAACGCTGCGGCCTCCGGCCTGGAAAAAGCGCCGATCCGCTGGATCGTGGATGACTGTCAAAAGTTTATCCAGCGGGAAAAGCGCCGGGGCCGGCAGTATGACGCCATTATTATGGATCCCCCTTCCTATGGCCGAGGCCCCAGCGGCGAGGTCTGGAAAATCGAAGAAAACGCGGCGGAATTTGTCCGCATGGCCGTGGAGGTTTTGTCTGACGATCCTCTGTTTGTTATCATCAACAGCTATTCCACCGGCCTGGCTCCTTCTGTGATGGGCTATATTCTGGCTCAGAGCATGAAGGCCCGGGGCTGCCGGGGCCGCTGCGAAAGCCAGGAGCTGGGACTGCCGGTTTCCGCCACCGGTCTGGCTCTCCCATGCGGCAGCACAACCCGTTGGAGCAAGGACTGATCCCTATGAAAGAAAAAATGATCCGCACAGAAAACCTGACCTTCGCCTATCGCATGGCAGATGAGAGCACAAACGGCCAGGGGCTGGCCATCGAAAAAATTGCCCTGCATGATGTAAACCTGACGATAAACGCCGGAGAATTCGTGGCGGTTCTGGGTCACAACGGCTCGGGCAAATCCACGCTGGCCAAGCATTTAAACGCCATTTGCCTGCCTACCGGCGGCAAGGTGTATGTGGCGGGAATGGATACCTCGGACCTGTCTCTCACCTATGAGATCCGGAAAAACGCCGGTATGGTCTTTCAAAATCCGGACAACCAGATTATCGCCACCATTGTGGAGGAAGACGTGGCTTTCGCCCTGGAAAATCTGGGCGTCCCTACGCCGGAGATTCGCCGTCGGGTGGATGAGGCTCTGAAAGCGGTGGATATGTATGAATACCGGGGTCACGCCCCCCACCTTCTCTCCGGCGGACAAAAGCAGCGGGTGGCCATTGCCGGCATTCTGGCTATGCAGCCCCGCTGCATTGTTCTGGATGAACCTACCGCTATGCTGGACCCCAAGGGCCGGCAGGAGGTCATAGCGGTCATCCGCCGCCTGAACCGGGAATTCGGCGTCACCATCGTTCTCATCACCCATCACATGGATGAGGCCTGCCAGGCAGGCCGGATTGTGGTGATGGATAACGGCCAGGTGCTGCTGGACGGCACCCCACGGGAAATTTTTACCCAAACTCAAACCTTACATGCTTCCGGCCTGGCCGCACCCCAGACCGTGGAAATTTTAGACCAGCTGAACCGGCACGGGGCAAATTTGCCCACAGACGCTTTGACCGTCCAGGAATGCGCGGACCGGCTGCAGCAATATTTGGAGGCCTGAACGTGGCACATCGCATTGAAATCCGGGATTTGACCTATACCTACAGCCCGGGCACCCCTTATGAAAAAACCGCTGTTTCCCATCTGGACTTTTACGTGGAAGAAGACGAAGTCCTGGGGGTCATCGGTCATACAGGATCGGGAAAATCCACTCTGATCCAGCATTTAAACGGCCTGCTGCGCCCCACCCATGGACAGGTCCTTGTGGACGGCCGGGATATCTGGGACAAGGAGGTCAAGCGCCGGGAGGTTCGCTTTCAGGTGGGGCTGGTATTCCAGTATCCGGAATACCAGCTGTTTGAAGAGACCATTGCCAAGGATATCGCCTATGGCCCTCGGAACATGGGTCTGGACGAAGAAGAAATCCAGCACCGGGTGGAGGAGGCTATGGACTTTGTCGGCCTGGACCCCAGTCTCAAGGACAAATCTCCCTTCTCCCTTTCCGGCGGTCAAAAGCGGCGGGTCGCCATCGCCGGGGTTATCGCTATGGAACCGGAGGTTCTGGTTTTGGACGAGCCTGCCGCCGGTCTGGATCCCCGCGGCCGGGATGATCTGATGGCCCGCATCCTTTCCTATCATGAAGAAAAAAATCGGAGCGTGGTTTTTGTCTCCCATTCCATGGAGGATGTAGCCCGCTACGCCCAGCGGCTGGTGGTTTTGGATCACGGCAAGGTTTTGATGAACGGCTCGCCGGATGAGGTCTTCTCCCACAGCCGGGAGCTGCAGGCGGCCGGTCTTTCTGTCCCCCAGATCACCCAGGTCTTTTTAGAGCTGCGGCGGCGGGGCCTTGACGTACCCGACCATATTTACACCGTAGAGCAGGCTCTTTCCGTCCTGCTCAAGCGGAAAAAGGAGGGAAAGGGATGCTGAAAGATATCACCATGGGCCAGTTTTTCCCCGGCAGCAGCCCCCTGCACCGGATGGATCCCCGCGTTAAGCTGGTGCTCCTTCTGGCCTATATCGTCATTCTGTTTTTGATCCAAAGCCCCCTTTCCTACGGGATCATGATCCTGTTCCTGGCCTTTATCATTCAAAGCTCTAAGATCGCTCCCAAGCTGATCTTTAAAGGAATGAAGCCCATTCTCTTTATCATCGTCTTTACCGCAGTTTTGAACCTGTTCTGCACCAGCGGCGAGGTCGTCTTTCAGCTGGGCTTTCTCCATATCACCCGGGAGGGTATTTCCCTTGCCATTAAAATGGTACTGCGCATCACCCTGCTGGTTACCAGCAGCTCTATGCTCACCTACACCACCTCTCCCATTATGCTCACCGACGGCATCGAATCCCTTCTTTCCCCCTGCAAGCGCTTTCATCTTCCTGTCCATGAATTGGCGATGATGATGAGCATCGCTCTGCGCTTTATCCCCACCCTGATTGAGGAAACAGAAAAAATTATGAACGCCCAAAAAGCCCGGGGTGCGGATTTTGAATCCGGCAGCCTGCTGCAGCGGGCCAAAGCCCTGGTTCCCATTTTGATCCCTTTGTTTATTTCCGCCTTTCGGCGGGCGGACGAGCTGGCTACCGCCATGGAATGCCGGCTGTACCGAGGCGACACAGGCCGCACCCGGCTGCGGCAGTTTACCATTACCAAAGTGGATTATATCGCATGCATTTTCACCGCCGCGGTTTTGACGGCGGCTATGCTGATTTCATGTTGAGCAAGGAGGCTTGTTTATGGCAAATATTGCTCTTTCTCTCAGCTATGAGGGTACCCGCTACCACGGCTGGCAAGCTCAGAAAAACGCCTCCTCTCTGCAGCAGACCATTACCGAGGCCCTGAAAAAGCTGTTAAAGCAGGAGATCGATCTTTCCGGTTGCGGACGAACAGATGCGGGGGTTCACGCCCGCCGCTATCTGGCCAATTTCAAGGCGGATTGTCCCATTCCGCTGGAAAAGCTGCCTTTGGCTTTAAACGCCCATCTGCCTGCGGATATTGCCATTAAAGGGGCGGTTCTGGTACCGGAGGAATTTGATGCCCGGTTTTCCTGCACCAAAAAGGAATATACTTATTATATCTACCCCTGCCGCATTCGGGATCCCTTTTTCACCGGCCGCACTTACGCCTATCCTTATCCCCTGGATGTGGAAAGCATGGCCCGGGGCGCCGCTTATTTTGCAGGCCGGCGGGATTTTGCTTCGATGCAAAGCGTAGGCACGCCGGTGAAATCCACAGTTCGAACCGTCCATTACGTTTCTGTCCGGCAGGAAGGGGAACTGATTGCCATTTCCGCCTGCGCCGACGGTTTTTTATATAACATGGTGCGGGCCATCGCCGGAACCCTGCTGTATGTGGGCTGCGGTAAGTTTAACCCGGAACAGGTGGCAGAAATTTTGGCCTCGGCGAACCGGCAAAAGGCCGGCCCTACCCTGCCCGGCTGCGGCCTGTTTATGACTCGGCTGTGGTATGAAGCTTATCCCCAGATCACCCCTCTCGGGCTGGATCGTCCCTTAACCCTGCCTCTTCTCTAATTTATCCTTTGGAAAGGGAGGAATCTTATGTCTCATTTATCCAATATTTATCCCTTCCCCCGTTCCAAACAGGAACGGCGCCGGCTGCGTCAGGGCAAAGTCCCCCTGGCACAGCTTTGGCTCCATCGCCTGGGTTCTTTCTGCCGGGGCTTGTTCCTGGTCGGGCTGGTCATCTTTCTCCTAAGCCACTATTCCCTGTTTACTGTGGATTCCTGCAAGCATATCGCCTCTTATCTCAAGGTCGGCATGTCCGCAGACCCAGGGGATATGTATGCCATCCACTTCCCGGGTACTGCCGATATGGCAATCCCCTTTGGCAATGGCCTGGTGGTGACGGAAAAGGAAGGTCTGTCCGTCTGCCTGCCCGGCGGCATCACTCAGCTGAAAATGGCCTTAAGCTATTCGGATATGGCAGTAGACGCTTCCTCTCAGTATATTTTGGTGTATAATAAAAACGGTACGGATCTGACCTTAGCCAATTCCGCTGCGGCTATGGGCTCTTTAAAGCTAAGCTCCCCGATCCTATCCGCCCGTATGGGCACCCACAGCACCTTTGCCGTCATCACCGATGAATCCGGCTACCGCACTGCCGTGACAGTCTACAACGACCAGCTAAAGCAGACGTATAAATGGTCTTCTTCGGAATACTATATTATGTCTGCCGATCTAAGCCCAGACGATAAGCGGATGGCCGCTGTCGGCTTCCAGCAGAAGGGAGCGGATATCGTTTCCTGCCTGTTTTATTTCAACCTAAACAGCGACCAAAAGGCCAAGACCATTGATCTGGGCGACTCCGTCCCCCTGCGGGTAGATTATCTGTCCCAGGACACGGTGGCCGTGCTGTGCCACAACAGTCTGACCCTTTTGGACCGGAAGGGAAACGTGATCTCGCAAAAGACCTTTTCCTCCTCCGATCTGCTCAGCTATGACACGGCAGAGAGCCAGGTGGTGCTGGGCCTTAAGTCCTATACCAAGTCTGCCCGCAGCGATCTATATATTTTCCAGGATAACGGCCACATTTCTCAGCCCCTTTCCCTGCCTGACGATTTGCGGACGGTAAGCCTAAACCATGAACGGCTTGCGGTGATGACCTCGGATACCATCACGGTCTACGACAACGATCAAAACGAGATCTACCACTATGACAACGCCATCAGCGCCAAGGATGTCATCCTCAAGGAGGACGGCAGCTTTTATCTCATCTATGCCAAATACGCCGTGATTCTGACCCGGTCAGACGTGGCGAAAACCTCCGATGATCTGCTTGCCGCATTTTCCGGAAAGTGAGGCCTGATTTTATGTTTTTTTCCCTTTGGGACGCTCTGCTGCTCCTTTTGCTCATAGGCTATTTTGTCCGGGGCTGGCGGCGGGGACTGGCGGCTACCCTGATTCAGGTTTTCGGCAGCCTGTTTGCCTTGTTCGCGGCTTTGGCCGCAGGCGACCGGCTGGCGCCTCTCTTTACAAACCGCCTGGCCCGTCCTATCCTGGCGGAAAAACTGGGAAAGCTGGGACAAGCGGCGGAGCCTATCTATGAAAGCGCCGGCTTTTTTCTAGCCTTTCTCACAGCTTTTTTCGTGGTGTCCCTGATCCTGCATCTGCTGGTTCGGCTGTTTCGTTTGGTTCAGATTCTGCCTGTTGTTGGCACGCTGAATTCTCTGCTGGGCGGTTTTGCAGGTCTTTTGCTGGGCGTGGCTGTGCTGCTTCTCTTTGCCCATTTTCTAAAGCTGTACGCACCTTCCCTTTTTGCCTCCCACGGCATTTTTTCCCCGGCGGTACAGGAAAAATCCTGCCTGCTTTCTTATTTTATTCAAGGAAATCCCGGAGATTTTCTCCGTTTTCTATATCACCAGATTCAATTTTCATCCACTTAAAGGAGTTCATTATGCAAATGCCTATTTGTTCCCGCTGCAAAAAAAATGTGGCGGTGGTCTTCATTTCCAAAGTTGAAAACGGCGTAACCACCCAGGAAGGCCTATGCCTGAAATGTGCCAAGGAGCTTGGCATCAAGCCTGTTGATTCCCTGATGGAATCTATGGGCATCACAGAGGACGACCTGGACGCGATCACCGGCGAAATGGCCGGCTTTGGCAGTGAACTGCCGGAAGACTTTGATATGTCCGATGTAGATGAGGATGAGGGCCGCACCAAATCCTTCCCTTTCCTGGACAGCATCTTCGGTGGCGCCTCTCCCTTTGGCGGCAAGACGGTCGGCGGCGAAGCCACCGGAGAAGGATCGGAAAAGCCTAAAAAAGAAAAGAAAGACAAAAAGCGAAAGTTTTTGACCAATTACTGCGATAACCTGTCCCGTAAAGCCCAGGAGGGCAAGCTGGACAACATCATCGGCCGGGATTCTGAAACCCGCCGGGTTATCCAGATTTTAAACCGCCGGCAGAAAAACAATCCCTGCCTCATCGGTGAGCCTGGCGTGGGCAAGACCGCCATTGCCGAGGGCTTGGCTCTGCGCATTGCCCGGGGCGATGTGCCTTACAAGCTGAAAAACAAGGAGGTTCATCTGCTGGATCTCACCGCTCTGGTGGCGGGTACCCAGTTTCGGGGCCAGTTTGAAAGCCGCATCAAGGGTCTGGTGGAAGAGATCAAGTCCTTGGGCAACATTATCCTGGTCATTGACGAGGTTCACAATATCGTAGGCGCGGGAGACGCGGAAGGCTCTATGAACGCCGCCAATATTTTAAAGCCTGCTCTGTCCCGGGGCGAGATTCAGGTGATCGGCGCCACCACGTTTGCGGAATACCGCAAGTATATTGAAAAGGACGCCGCTCTGGAACGCCGCTTCCAGCCGGTGACGGTAGCCGAGCCTACCATCCAGGACACGGAAGAAATTCTCAAGGGCATCCGAGGCTATTATGAAACCTACCATGGTGTGGTTATGTCCGATGAGATCTGCCATCAGGCCGCTCTTTTGTCCGAGCGGTACATCACCGACCGGTTCCTGCCGGATAAGGCCATC
>CAZSBD010000082.1:0-6799 GCA_964605215.1 uncultured Oscillospiraceae bacterium
ACTGTACGCACTTGGTGGGATCCCACTCAGGCACATTGACAGCGATGCCGCGCTTCTCGTAAGCGGAGGTACCCATAGGCATATGACCATCCTCGATGCCCAGCTCTACAAAAGCGGAAACCGGCAGGTCGTTGCCGTTCTGGCTGTTGCAGGGAATCATGATGCGCTCTACGAACTCCGGAATATCCGGCTCTTCCTCCAGCTCATCGTAAGCAGTTGCCCACTCTGCGGGGATCTCAATTTTCTGGATGTACTTGGAACCGGCTTCAATAGCCTCATAGTTCATATTCACGATCTTTTCGCCCTTGGCGCCGAAGGACTTAAGGACAGCGTCCTTCATATACTTAACCGCGTCGTCAAAGGGGATGATCTCGGTAATCTTGAAGAAAGCGGACTGGAGGATGATAGAAGTCTTATTACCCAGACCGATCTTAGATGCCAGGCCAATCGCGTCGATGGTGTACAGCTGGATGTCATGCTTTGCAAAGCAGCGCTTCATAGGAGCGGGAAGCTTTACTTCCAGTTCATCCTTGTCCCAGGGACAGTTCAGCAGGAAGGTGCCGCTGTCACGCAGGTCGGTGTGCATATCGTACTTATCCACATAAGCCGGATTATGACAGGCAACAAAGTTTGCTCTGTGAATTAAATATGTAGCGTGGATAGGCTGTTCGCCAAAACGCAGGTGAGATACGGTAATACCGCCGGACTTCTTGGAGTCATAATCGAAGTAAGCCTGCACATACAGGGGGGTGTGGTCACCGATGATCTTAATGGTGTTCTTGTTTGCGCCAACAGTACCGTCAGAACCAAGACCCCAGAACTTACAGGAAGTTGTACCCTTAACAGCAGTATCCGGATGGTCCTTTCTGGACAGGGACAGAGACAGGGACAGATTGGTCACGTCGTCCTCGATACCCAGAGTGAAGTGCTTCTTGGGGTTCTTCAGATCCATGTTACGGTAAACGGCAATGATATAAGAAGGAGAAGTATCCTTAGAGCCTAAGCCGTAACGGCCGCCAAAGATCATGGGAACACGGCTGGTACCCAGACGGTCAGCATAGCAAGCGCATACATCCAGGTACAGAGGTTCGCCAATGGAGCCTGGCTCCTTGGTACGGTCCAGAACTGCAATCTTACGGCAGGTCTTGGGAACAGCGGCCAGAAAAGCCTTGGTGGGGAAGGGACGATACAGGTGAATTTGAATCATACCAACCTTTTCGCCCTTTTCTGTCATATAGTCGATGGTCTGCTTTGCGGTTTCGCAGACAGAACCCATGGCAACGATGAGTTTATCCGCATCCGGTGCACCGTAGTAGTTTACCAGATGGTAATCGGTATAAGCCCGCTCGTTAACTTTTTCCATATACTCTTCCACGATAGCGGGAATTTTGTTATAATGAGTATTGGAAGCTTCTCTGTTCTGGAAGAAGATATCCGGGTTCTGGGCAGCGCCCCGCAGAGCAGGATGCTCCGGATTCAGAGACTTGCGGCGGAAAGCGCGCAGCGCGTCCGTATCCACCATATCCTTCAGATCCTCGTAGTCCCAAACCTCAATCTTATCGATTTCGTGAGAGGTACGGAAGCCGTCGAAGAAGTGGAGGAAAGGCATGCTGCCCTTGATAGCAGCCAGATGAGCGATAGCGGCCAGATCCATAACCTCCTGAGGGCTGCTGGAGCACAGCATCGCAAAGCCGGTCTGACGGCAGGACATAACATCGGAATGGTCACCGAAGATATTCAGCGCGTGGGTAGAAATGGTACGAGCGCTGACATGGATAACACAAGGAAGCTGTTCACCAGCGATCTTGTACATGTTCGGGATCATCAACAGCAGACCTTGGGACGCGGTGTAAGTGGTGGTCAGGGCACCGGCAGCCAGAGAGCCGTGTACTGCACCGGCAGCGCCGCCCTCGTGCTGCATTTCAACCAGCTTAACCGGCTGGCCAAAAATATTAGTCTTGTTTTGAACGGCCCATTCATCGGTCATTTCCGCCATAACGGAAGATGGCGTAATGGGATAAATGGCAGCAACTTCAGTGAAAGCATAAGATGCCCAAGCAGCCGCAGTGTTACCGTCCATGGTTTTCATTTGTCTTGCCATGTTTGGAATCCTCCTCGTTTATCCTAAAAATTTTCTGATTTACTTATTATACTTGAATCGTTTCCGAATGTAAACAGTTATTTTTGGAGGAAAAACTTTTTTTAAATCGAATGGCATTTAAAAAAACAAGCAAAAATTCAAAAAATACCAATTAAACAGGGAAAAAATGTGATAAAAAGCTCGAATATGAATAATGAAAAAAATTTCCTGCAAAAAAATCAACGCGATAAAGTGATAAAGAAAAAATTATAAGAGGGATAAAAATTTAAAAATAGGATGTGGAGAGAATGGAATTTGTAAAATCGACAGGCCTGATGGGAATTGAAGGCCATTTGGTCACAGTAGAATGCGAGCAGCTGGGCGGCTTGCCCCGGCTGGATGTGGTCGGATTGCCCGGAGCGGCAGTGAAGGAATCCGGGGATCGGGTGCGCGCCGCCATTAAAAACTGCGGGTGCAGCTTTCCGGGCGGCCGGCTCACCATCAACCTGGCCCCGGCAGACACCCGGAAGGAGGGGCCGGTCTATGATGTGCCCATTATGCTGGGGCTGCTGGCGGCAGACCGGCAGATTCCGTCTTTGCCGGCGGACAGTGTGTTTTTGGGAGAGCTTTCCCTGGGCGGTCAGCTGCGGCCGGTGAACGGCGTGCTGTCTATGGCTCTGGCGGCAGAGCAGGCAGGAATCCGCCGTATGTTTTTGCCGGCGGCAAATGCGGCGGAAGCCTCTTTTGCGGAAAAGCTGGTTTTATATCCGGCGGAAAGCATGCAGCAGATCCTGGAACACCTGCGGGGCGGGAAGCAGATTCCGCCTTATGTGCCGGTGCGGGAAGAAAAGGAGCCGGAGGAAATCCTGGATTTTTCCGATGTGATGGGTCAGGAAAATGCCAAGCGGGCTTTGGAGGTGGCGGCAGCCGGCGGTCATAATGTGCTTTTGTGCGGCAGCCCCGGTTCAGGCAAGAGTATGATGGCCAAGCGTTTTTCTTCTATTCTGCCGCCTATGAGCCGGGCAGAAAAGCTGGAAGTGATTCGGCTTTATTCTGCGGTAGGCCTGGGCACCCAGGCGGCAGCTTCTAATCGGCGTCCCTTCCGTTCACCCCATCACACCGCCTCGGCTGTGAGCTTGACTGGCGGCGGTAATGTGCAGATGCGGCCCGGGGAGATCTCCCTGGCCCATAACGGCGTTCTCTTTTTGGATGAGCTTCCGGAGTTTTCCAAGTATGTGCTGGAGACCCTGCGTCAGCCCTTGGAGGATGGGCGCATCACGGTGACTCGGGCGGCAGGCAGCGCCCAGTTTCCCAGTCGGTTCCAGCTGGTGGCGGCTATGAATCCCTGCAAGTGCGGCTGGTACGGTCACGCTTCCGGCCGATGCCGCTGTACACCGGAGTCTGTCAAGCGGTATCGCAGCCGGATTTCCGGTCCGCTTTTGGATCGGATTGATATCCAGCTGGAGATTCAGCCGGTGGAATATGGGGATCTCACCGCCAAAAAACCAGCGGAATCCTCGGCAGAGATCCGAAGCAGGGTTATTGCCGCCCGTCAAATCCAGAAAGAACGCTTTGCCGGAACGGATATTGTCTGCAATGGGGAGATTCCTGCCGGTCTGCGCCAGAAATATTGTCCGGTCAGCCCGGCGGGGGAGGAGTTGGTAAAAGGCGCCTTTGAGCGGCTGGGCATGACCGCCCGCAGCTATGACCGGGTTCTCAAGGTAGCCCGAACCATTGCAGATCTGGCCGGGGAGGAAGTCCTTGACGCCGTCCATTTGGCGGAGGCGATCCAGTACCGATTTTCCAGCTGGAACGGCTAAGAAAGCTTGATTATAAAGAAATCATTATAAATAAAAGAAGTTATTATATATAATAAGGTGTAGATTTTATAAAAAATTAAAAAAACCGCGATCTCTATTGCATAACAGAGGATCGCGGTTTTGCAATATATAGCGCTTTTCAATGGGTAGAAAAAAACCACGTTTGTACGTGGAAAAAATTTATAAGATGGTATCGTTACTTTTCACTCTTCTTCATGTCGGATGATTCTTCACCAAAGATAAAATCATCAATGTCCGGACGATCCGGGCGCATATTCTTGGGGTCTAATCGCAATATACTTCCCTCCTTTCCTTTGGTTTCACTTCCAAAAGGAAGTATAGCACAGGGTTTTGTTATTGACAAGGGCGAAAAATGTCATTTAACAGGATGATAATAATCTGACAGAAAACATGGTTTTTGGATAAAATTACAGCTGAGTCAGGCGACGGATTACATAGCCTGCCAGCATCAGACCGGCGCAGGAGGGGACAAAGGAAACGGAACCGGGAACAGAGCCGCCCTCCGGGGGAATCACCGGCAGCTCGTCGGAAAACAGCACCATATGGCCTTGAATCCCGGCATCCTTTAAACGGCGGCGCATCACGCGGGCCAGAGGACAGACAGAGGTTTTCTCTATGGGGACGATGCGGAAGCGGGAAGGATCCAGCTTGTTGCCCGTACCCATAGCGGAAACAATGGAAATGCCTGCCTTGTGGGCATAGCAGATCAGTTGGGTCTTGGAGGCCACGGAATCAATGGCGTCTACGATAAAATTGCAGTCAGAGGGAATGATGTCTTTTGCATTGGCTTCCTCCAGAAAATCGGTATGCAGGGTCACCTGGCATTCTGGATTGATGTCTGCAATGCGATCCCGCAGCACCTGGGTTTTGTATTGCCCCACAGTGGAACGCAGAGCACACAGCTGGCGGTTTAAATTGGACAGGGAAACCCTGTCATGGTCGCATAAGGTCAGCCGGCCTACACCAGCCCGTGCCAGGGCTTCAACCGTAAAGCTGCCGACACCTCCCAGCCCGACCACCAGGACATGGGAATTTTTCAGTTTTTCCACACCGTCATGGCCTAAAAGCATAGCGGTGCGGGAAGCAAAATTTTCTTCCATCTAAGTGACTCCTTGCCGTAAAATGGACATAAAAAACCCCCGCCCTGTCGGTGTAGCCTGTTTAGTAACCTGCACGAAATGAGCAGGTGGGTTTTCTATTTTCCGCTTCTGTGCTTCCAACTTCCAGCAAAAGCCGGGAGGCCTGCGCTCCACGGAAAAAAGGTTTTTCGAAATCCCTTAAACGAAATGTGGGTTAAAAAAAGGCCGCTGCCGGGCAGGGCAGGGATTATAAACTTGTTTATTCGTCTTCGCTGTCGGCTTCCGCTTCCCGGGCATACATCGCTTCGTCAATGTTATCCATGACCTGCTCGTAGATGGCATCGGCCAGATCATCGTCTTCCACAGCCACCAGCATGTCATCGGAATCCACTCGCATAATTACGACTTCTGCTTCTTCCTCCAGGTTCAGCTCACAGGGGATCATAGCAACATATTCGTCTCCCTGGTATTCCACCATATCCACGATTTCAAATTCCGCATCGTTGCCGTCTTCGTCAGTTAGTACAACAACCTGCTTGCCATAATCGTCCTGCATATTGATATCCTCCAAAAAACGATCTAATGAATTCTATTAACAGCATACATTAAAAATTCAAATTTGGCAACACCCAGATGCAAGAAAAGTGGAAAAAAATTTCACAACTCTATTATATGATTTTTGTGAAAGAAAATGTAAAGAAAAAATTGACAAAAATTAAGGCGAAAATCCTTGACAAGGGAAAGGAAAGCTGTTATACTACTTTGGTAAAACAAAGCAGGATCGCCGTCCTCACCTTTAGCTAAGCGAAAAGGTCAAAAAGCTTTCGCACTTTGGTGCATTTGTTCGGACGGTGGTATGCTGTCCGTTTTTTTGTTTTTTTATTTAAAATTTTGGGGGTGCTCAGTTATTAGCAGTTTAGAACATCAGATCAATGAGGAAATTCGAGACAAGGAAGTCCGTTTGATTGATGCGGACGGGGAACAACTTGGCATTGTTTCCTCTCAGGAAGCGATGCGCATCGCTGCGGAAAAAGGCTTTGATCTGGTCAAGATCGCGCCCAAGGCAGTACCGCCGGTTTGCCGCGTGATGGATTATGGCAAGTTCCGCTTTGAGCAGGCGAAGCGGGAAAAGGAAGCCCGCAAAAATCAGCGTGTTGTGGAAATTAAGGAGATCCGTTTGACTCCGGGAATCGACAGCAACGACTTGAATGTCAAGATGAATCATGCCATCCGCTTTCTCAAGAGTGGGGACAAGGTGAAGGTTTCTGTCCGTTTCCGCGGCCGTGAGGTCACCCATTCCTCTTTGGGACATGATTTGCTTCAGCGCTTTGCCGAAGGCTGTGCGGAATTTGGTTCTGTGGAAAAAGCGGCGAAGATGGAAGGCCGTCAGATGATGATGTTCATTGCACCCAAAAAAAATGATAAAAATTCCAGTAAGAAGTAACCAGAAGGGAGTATTATTATGCCTAAGATCAAAACACATACCGGTGCCAAGAAAAGATTTAAGGTAACCAAAAACGGCAAGATCAAGCGTTCTCATGTTGGCCGTCGTCATATTCTGACTAAGAAGTCCACCAAGCGTAAAAGAGGTCTGAGAAAAGCAGGCTTCGCTGATGCTACCAACGTAGCACAGGTAAAACGTTTGATCCCCTACGCAAAGTAAGTATAATCGGATAGAAGGAGGCTGTTAGAACATGGCAAGAGTTAAGGGCGCAATGATGACGCGCAAAAGAAGAAAAAAGGTTTTAAAGCTCGCAAAGGGCTATTGGGGCGCTAAGTCCACCCACTATAAAATGGCA
>CAZSBD010000083.1:0-6792 GCA_964605215.1 uncultured Oscillospiraceae bacterium
GGGCACCGTCAGCGGTAATGTTTACACCGCTGGCATGAAAACCGGCAAGGCAACGGTGAAGGCTGCCTCTTCCACCGCTTTCGGCTCTCATGAGATCTTTATCACTTCCGTTCTCAGCAGCCTTTCTCTCACTCGAAACGGTTCTGCAGTTTCCGGCCTTACCTTAAACGGCGGAGAAACGGTAGATTTAGATGCTGTAGCCAAATACCGGAACCAGACCGTGGCCAGCAAGGATTCCACCCTAAACTGGAGTGCTTCCGGCAACATTGGTACCATTACAGAAGATGGCGTATTTACCGCTGTTAATTCTCCTGCCAGCGGCTCTATTACCGTTTCTTATGAAGGAGTTTCCGAAACCATTCCAGTAACGGTTGGTATGGGCAAAATGCAGGCTTACAAAACGGTGACCAATTTTGAAGCC
The DNA here is from genome assembly GCA_964605215.1 of uncultured Oscillospiraceae bacterium. Classification (GTDB taxonomy): domain Bacteria; phylum Bacillota; class Clostridia; order Oscillospirales; family Butyricicoccaceae; genus CAZSBD01. The sequence continues at coordinate 422 of CAZSBD010000083.1, forward strand.
GATCAGCCCTTTACAATCTCCGGTTCCTCCTCGTTGAATCTGACCTCGGATGTTTCTCAGGTTTACAATGGAAAATGCTCTCTCAAGCTCACTCTTGCTTCCGCTGACGAGCGGCTATCCATTTCCCCGCAGGCTGTCGGTGATTACTCTGTTTTAACATGCTGGGCCAACAGTGACTCCTCTCATCTTTCTTTACAAGCCCTGTTCTTGGATAACCAGGGCAATGAGATCCCTGTAACCTCCAGCGCGGCTTATCCCACTTCAACAAATTATACCAGCCTGAGCTATCCCATCCCGGAAACAGCGGTTTCATTTATAGGATTCCAGGTACAGGCGGACAGCGGCAATACAATTTATATGGATCACATTCTGCTGAACGAAACGCCTATCATCAACCAGCTGCCGCCTAAATTAACCGTCACTGACGCTCCCAATACTGCCAAAGCCGGAGAAACTGTGACCGTGAAAACTACCCTGAAATCCTATTTCAATTCTACCACACTAAGCCCCAACGACATTGCCGCTTATGTTGACGGAAAATCTGCTTCAACTTCTTACAATACGCAAACGGGTGCTTACTATGTAACCACTCCAGCACTGACCGCCGGTATTCATCGGGTCACCATTGAGGCTTATGATATCTGCGGCATAGGTCTGCGTAAATCTTTTGATATTACTGTCGGCGCTTCTCTGGCTTCCTTTGCCGATACCCAGGGCAACTGGGCATCTTATTACATTGAGTATGCTGCAGAGCACAATATTTTAATTGGCGATACTGTAAACGGCCTTTCTTATTTCCATCCCAAGCGGAATCTAACCCGCAGCGAGTTTGCTGTGATCATCGCCCGTTATTTAGGGTTGGACGCAGATGCGGAAGTCAGCCTTTCTTATGCAGATCAAGAAGAGATTCCTTCCTGGGCCGCAGATGCTATAAAGGCTGTCAGCAAGGCAGGAATCATGACCGGTTCTGTCAAAAATGGACAGGCTTATTTTAACCCCACTGCCAATATCACTCGAAGTGAAGTTATGACTGTTATCAGTAAATCGTTGAACCGGGGCTTTTACACCCAAATAACGGAATTTACAGATGATGCTTCCATTCCCGGCTGGGCAGCTTCTCATATTCAATATCTGGCTTCTCTGGAGCTGATCCACGGTTATCAAGACGGTTCCATCAAACCGCTTGCCAATATCACCCGGGAAGAAATTGCAAAGATTATGTACGATCTGTATTAACGAAAAAAAGAGCCTTGACTCTAAAAAAGTCAAGGCTCTTTTTTCATTCTGCAATATGACTTTGAATGATTTCCAGAATATAATCCCGGTTATCACCCTTTTCTGCGGAAAACGGAACGACTTCTACTTCCTCTGGTAGTTTAAGGGTTTCCCGAATCAAATTCAAGCTGGCATTTAGCTGGCTTTTCTTGATCTTATCGCTTTTATTGGCGATTACCAAATAAGGCACACCAGTCTGCAAAAACCACTGGGACATGATCATATCATTCGCTGTAGGCTTATGGCGAATATCCACGATCTGAATGCCCATGGTCAGAGTATCCTCACAGTCGAAATACTCCTGCATCAGTTGGCCCCAACGATCCTTTTCCTGCTTGGATACTTTGGCATAACCATAACCAGGCAGATCCACAAAATAAGCGGTTTTATCAATTAAAAAGAAATTGATGTGAATAGTTTTTCCCGGAGAATTGCCTACACGGGCAAAGTTTTTCCGGTTCAGCAGCTGATTGATGGTGGACGATTTTCCCACGTTGGATTTTCCTGCAAAGGCAATCTGCGGCAGGGAATCCTGAGGGAAATCGGCAATTTTCACTGCTGACCGAATAAATTCAGCATTATGTAAATTCAAAACTGTCCCTTTCTACTGTCGAATTGTGGCTACCGTTTCCTTTGCTTGCGGAGTGATCGGCAGCTCTTCTTCTTTTTCCTGATAAGGCGGATTTTCCCGTCTGGAAAAATCAATGGCTACATCTAGGACCTCATCAATGGTAGAGACCGGCAGGAATCGAATATTCTCTGCCACAATTTTCTCCACATCCTGCAGGTCGCACTCATTGTCCTTGGGAATCAATACGGTTTTCATCCCAGAGCGGTAAGCCGCCATGGTCTTTTCCCGCAGACCGCCGATTGGTAAAACTCTGCCTCGGATAGTAACTTCACCAGTCATCGCCACATCATGTCGAACCGGAGCCCCGGTCAATGCGGAAACCAAGGCGGTTGTAATGGTGATGCCAGCAGAAGGGCCGTCTTTAGGAATGGCCGCTTCCGGGAAGTGAATATGAATATCTGTGTCTTTATAAAACATAGGGTCAATCTGCAAAGATTTCGCCCGAGATCGAACGCAAGTCAAAGCTGCTTTAGCAGATTCTGACATTACCTTGCCCAGATTACCTGTGATTTCCGTCTTGCCTGTACCAGGAATCACATTGATTTCTACCTCCAGCATTTCTCCGCCGACGCTGGTCCAGGCCAGTCCGTTGACCACGCCCACTTCATCCTGTTTGGAAATAAAATCCTTTTTATAACGAGGACCACCCAAATAAATCTGTAGGTCTTCTCTTGTAATCTTAACTCGCTTTTTCCCGCCATCTGCGATTAGCTTGGCTGCTTTACGGCAAAGCTTGCCCAAGTGCTGCTCCAGCTTTCGAACGCCAGCTTCCCGGATGTAATCCTGAATAATGCCCAAAAGCGCCTCATCGGAAACCTGAAGCTGACCTTTATGCAAACCATGCTTTTCCATCTGCTTGGGCAGCAAATGGCGCTTAGCAATTTCCATCTTTTCAACTTCCGTATAGCTGGAAAGCTCAATGACCTCCATTCTGTCCAACAACGGACGGGGAATGGTGGAAAGATCATTGGCAGTCGTTAAAAATAGGACGTCGGACAGATCAAAAGGAACTTCAATAAAATGATCCCGGAAGGCAAAATTCTGTTCGATATCCAGAACCTCCAACATGGCAGACGCCGGATCGCCCCGAAAATCGTTGCCCATTTTGTCGATTTCATCTAACAGCATTAGACAGTTTTTACTGCCTGCCTGCCGCAGACCATTGATGATTCGTCCAGGCATTGCGCCGATATAGGTTTTCCGATGACCGCGGATATCCGCTTCATCCCGAACGCCACCCAAAGAGATCCGGACGTAATTTTTACCCATGGTTTCCGCTATGGAGCGGGCAATAGAGGTCTTGCCGACACCAGGTGGCCCCACCAGGCAAAGCACCTGCCCCTTAAGATCCGGCGCCAGCTTTTTCACCGCCAAAAATTCCAGAATACGCTCTTTTACCTTTTCCAGCCCGTAGTGATCCTTGTCTAATTTCTTGCGGGCTGCCGTTAAATTGATCTTATCCTTTGTCACGGTGTGCCAAGGCAATTCCAGACAAGTATCCAAGTAAGTTCGGATAACTGCAGATTCTGCAGAAGAGGTCACCATTTTGGAAAGCCGTACGGCCTCCTTTACCAGCTTGTCTGTAATTTCCTCAGAAAGATGCAGGCCATAAATCTGATCCAAATAATCCTGGGCTTCTTCCCCAGCGTCCTGCTCTCCCAGTTCTGCCTGAATCACCTTAATCTGCTCTCTTAAATAATAATCCTTCTGATTTTTATCAATATTATACTTTAGCTTTTCCTGAATACTGTTTTCGATCTTTAAGATCTCAGTTTCGCTGGACAAAATCCGAATGACCTTTTCCAGCCGCTTAATGCTGTTCAGCTCTTCCAGCAGCTCCTGCTTAATGGTGTAATCAATAGAAATATTTTGTGCAATGTAATCCGCAATATAAGCAGGTTCTCCACCGGAAGCCACTGTCAGGATCACATCTCTGGAAAGCCGCTCGGTATAACCGGCATATACATCAAATTTTTCCTGCGCAGTCCGTACCAGCGCCGCCTTTCTGGTTTCAGAAACCCGAGAAGGAATATCTTCAATCAATTCGATCTTGGCATACAGGGGTTCGCTCCCAGTCCATTCCACAACCTGAGCACGCTGTTTACCTTCAACCAGAACGCGAATGCTGTCACCTTGCAGGCGAAGAATCTGCTTGATTTCACATACTGTGCCGATGGTATACAAATCGGAAGCCTCTGGTCTATCAGTTTTGATGTCTTTTTGTGCGGAAAGAAAAATTTCCTGATTTTGCTTCATCGCCACTTCCAGTGCCTTGATAGACATAATCCGACCCACATCAAAATGAATGAGCATATTCGGGAACGCTGCCAAACCGCGAAGAGGCAAAGCCGGTAAAATAAGTTGCTGCATATAGTTCTCCATAATTGAAATTCACTCCTAAAAGAGATAGTACACGAATCTTTATAGGGGGAGCCAATAAATTGCCTTGCTCCTTTCGTGAAAAAAACGAGCAATGTTCTGCTTCGTTATTTCGTTATTATATCGTAAATTTACTTTCAACGCAAGTAAGCGCGATAAAAGATGGACTGCCAAATTTGTGGGAATTTCAATTTTTTTGCATAAAAAAGAAAAAAGCTGTCAAATGACAGCTTTTATCCTTACTGAGCTGTATTTTCCGGAATTTCTGCCTGTTTTCTTACGATCTCAGGCTGTTCTTCTTTATCCACTGCAGCTTTCGTGATAATCACCTTTTGGATTGCCGAATCAGAGGGGATCTCAAACATAATATTGGTCATAATGCCCTCCATTACAGAACGCAGACCCCGGGCTCCGGTATTTCTTTCCAACGCAATCTCTGCGATTCGCTCCAAAGCGGCATCTTCAAATACCAGCTCTACAGTATCCATATCAAACAGCTTGGTATACTGCTTGACCAAACTATTTTTAGGTTCTTTGAGAATCCGGATCAAATCCTCTTTGGTCAAAGCGTCCAAAGTAACCACAGCCGGCAGTCGACCCACTAGTTCAGGAATCAGACCGAATTTCATCAGATCATGCGGCTCCAGCTTTTTTAGCAGCTTTTCAGGCTCTGTTTTTTTGCTCAGTATATCCGCACCAAAGCCAATGCCCTGTTTGCCCGTCCGCTTTTCAATAATTTTTTCAATCCCGGCAAAAGCACCGCCGCAGATAAACAAAATATTGCTGGTATCGATCTGAATGAATTCCTGCTGAGGATGTTTACGGCCTCCCTGAGGCGGCACGTTGGAAACTGTGCCTTCCAAAATCTTCAGCAGCGCCTGCTGTACGCCCTCACCGCTGACATCTCTGGTAATCGAAGGATTTTCACTTCTTCTGGCGATCTTATCGATCTCATCCACATAGATGATGCCTCGCTGAGCCAGTTCTATATCAAAATCCGCAGCTTGGATCAAACGAAGCAGAATATTTTCCACGTCCTCGCCTACATAGCCAGCCTCCGTCAGGGTCGTAGCATCTGCAATGGCAAAAGGTACCTGCAGCGTTTTGGCCAAGGTCTGTGCCAGCAATGTTTTACCGCTGCCAGAAGAACCAACCATCAAAATATTGCTTTTCTGCAATTCTACATCATCATCCTGGCTTTTAAAAATACGCTTATAATGATTGTAAACTGCAACGCTCAGGGCGATCTTTGCCTGATCCTGACCAATGACATAATCGTCCAAGGTTTCCTTTAGCTCTTTAGGCGTGGGAAGTTCAAAATCTAAATTCGCATCTGCCATATCAGTACCGCTAGCATTTCCAATATCCAGATCTAAATCTGACATAGAATGTCGGCCACAGCCCAGCTGTTCATCTAAAATGCTGGCGCAGACATCAATGCATTCATCGCAAATGTATACCTGATTAGGTCCTGCAATCAGTTTTTGCACCTGGTTCCGATATTTCCCGCAAAAGGAACACCGTAACTGAGTCTTATTCTCGTTATTTGCCATAAAATACTCCTAAAAAAATCGCGATATCACCGGATAATAAGCCATCGGGGAAAAAATCCCCGATGGCTCATTACTTATCTGTGAAGAATCACTTTATCGATCAAACCATAAGCTGCAGCTTGTTCTGCACTCATAAAGTTATCTCTTTCTGTATCCTGACGGATGATATCCAGGGGTTTTCCTGTATTTTCCGCCAAGATCGTATTCAGTCGATCCCGCGTCTTTAAAATATGCTCTGCATGGATCTTGACATCGCTGGCCTGACCTTGCGCACCGCCTAAAGGCTGATGGATCATAATTTCACTATTTGGCAAAGCCAACCGTTTGCCCTTGGCACCACTGGAAAGCAGAAAAGCTCCCATACTGGCTGCCATACCGATGCAGATGGTGGAAACATCTGGCTTAATATACTGCATAGTATCATAGATAGCAAGTCCTGCAGAAACAGAACCGCCAGGACTATTGATATAAAAGCTGATGTCCTTATCCGGATCCTGAGCCTCCAGATATAAAAGCTGGGCCACTACTAAACT
>CAZSBD010000084.1:0-6752 GCA_964605215.1 uncultured Oscillospiraceae bacterium
ACAACGAATTAGGTTTTGATTATCTGAGAGATAACATGGCCATTTACAAGCAGTCCATGGTTCAAAGAGGCCATAATTTCGTTATCGTCGATGAGGTGGACTCCATTCTGATCGATGAAGCCAGAACGCCTCTGATTATTTCCGGCCAGGGCGAAAAATCCACCGATCTTTATAAGCTGGCGGACAACCTGGCCCGCCGCATGACCCCCATGAAGGTCAAGGAGATCGATGCCAAGGAAGAACAGGACGAGATCGAGGCAGATTATATTGTAGATGAAAAGGCAAAGACTGCTGTTCTGACCCCCCATGGCCAGAAAAAGGCAGAGGCTTTCTTTCATATCACCAACCTGTCCGATCCGGAAAATGTTACCCTGGCTCACCATGTCAACCAGGCCATCAAAGCCCGGGGTGTTATGCAGAGGGATGTGGACTATGTGGTTCATGACGGCAAGGTTCTCATTGTCGATGAATTCACAGGCCGTATTATGTATGGCCGGCGGTATTCAGACGGTCTGCATCAGGCTATCGAGGCCAAGGAAGGCGTAGAGGTGGAGCATGAGAGCAAAACTCTGGCAACCATCACCTTCCAGAATTTCTTCCGTCTGTACAGCAAGATTTCCGGTATGACCGGTACCGCGTTGACAGAGGAAGAAGAATTCCGTCAGATATACAATATGGATGTTATCGAGATTCCCACCAATAAGCCCATGATTCGTAAGGATCATCCGGACTGTGTTTATAAAAATGAGCATGGCAAAATGATCTGCATTCTGCGTAAGATTCAGGAATGCCATGACAAGGGCCAGCCCATTCTGGTTGGTACCATTTCCATTGAAAAATCCGAGGAAATCTCCAAGGAATTGAAAAAGCTGGGCATTAAGCACACCGTATTGAACGCCAAATTCCATGAGCAGGAGGCGGAGATCGTAGCCCAGGCCGGCAAGCCGGGCGCGGTAACCATTGCCACCAACATGGCAGGCCGTGGTACGGATATTATGCTGGGCGGTAATGCTGAGCAAATGGCGCAGGACGCTCTCAAGAAAGACGGCTATGAGCCGGCGGTGATCCTGCAGGCCATTGGTCATATGGATCTGACCGAGGACATAGAAAAGGAAGTCCGGGAAAAGTATCATGCTTACCTGCATAAATTTGAGGAGCAGATTAAGACGGACGCGGCTAAGGTTCGGGAGGCCGGCGGTCTGTATATTCTGGGTACTGAGCGTCACGAATCCCGTCGAATCGACAACCAGCTGCGAGGCCGTGCGGGCCGTCAGGGCGATCCGGGTGAATCCTGCTTCTACATTTCGCTGGAGGACGATCTGATGCGTCTGTTCGGTTCAGAAAAAATCCAGAAGATGATGGAAACCCTGGGCATTGAAGATGATGAGCCGGTTGATCAGAAGATTCTGTCCAACGCCATTGAATCCGCTCAGAAAAAAGTGGAAAACCGGAACTTTACCATTCGTAAGAATGTCTTGGAATACGATGACGTCATGAATACCCAGAGAGGCGTTATCTACAGTCAGCGTTTAAAGGTATTAAATGGTGAAAACCTGAAGGAAAGCATCCTTGGCATGGTCACCAGCGTGATCGAAAAGGCAGTTCACAGCATCCTGGGTGAAAAGGCCTATGTGGAGCAACAGGATGTGGAGGCAATCCGCCGTCAGTTCCTGGGACTGTTCCTGACACAAGAGGATCTGAATATGACCACAGCGGAGCTGGATGAGCTGACACCGGAGTCTCTGGTCAACATTTTGGATGATATGGCCAAGGAAGCTTATGAAAAGAAGGAAGAAGAACTGACACCGGAAATTATGCGGGAAGCTGAACGGGTTGTCCTGCTGCGAAATGTAGATACCCTGTGGATGGATCATATTGATGCTATGACCGAGTTGAGAAACGGCATCGGCCTGCGGGCTTACGGTCAGCATGATCCTAAGGTAGAATACAAGCGGGAAGGCTACGATATGTTCGAGGAAATGATCGATATGATTAAGGAGCATACCGTGCGCAGCATCTTCACCATCCGGCTGCGGCAGAAGGAAGAGGAGCCTAAACGGGAGCAGGTAGCCAAAGAAACCGGCACCTCCGCAGGTGAAGATAAGACCGTAAAAAGGGAACCGGTAAAGGTGGGTAAGAAGATCGGTCGGAATGATCCCTGCCCATGCGGCAGCGGCTTGAAATATAAAAAATGCTGCGGCAGAAATCAATAAACTTAGATAAAAACGGGGGGGAGGACCGGTGAAAACAGCCGGCCCTTCTCTGCGGTTGAAGAGGATTTGAGGTGGAAGTTTTGAATATGAAAAAATGGCTGCCTCCCTTTTGCGTGGCGGCAGGCATTGTGGCTGGTGTGCTGAGAGGGATCCATTTGGGCAGCGGCTATGAGGCAGAAACGCAGCTGGCCCTTGCCGGCAACCCTCTACTGTGGGTTATAACCGGGCTGAGCGTGGCCTTTGCCCTTGTGGTGCTGGCTGTCAGCCGAAAAGCAAAGCCCGTAAAGGAATTGGACTTTGTACAGTGCTTTCGGTGTGTGCATTCCGGCTATAAAACCATTGGTGTGATCTGCGGGGTGCTTCTGCTGCTGTGCGGCGCGACCGGGATTTATTTGTACACATTGGAGCAGAAAGAATTGCAGCTGGAATATCTGATGAATGGTATGGTACCCGGTTCCTATATTCAGCTGCAGGCCATTCCCAATCTAATTTTGTGGGTGCTATCCCTGGTTGCTGGTGTATGCCTGGTGGGCATTTTATCCATGCAGTCCAAGATCGAGGTAACACCGAAAAACGGTTACTGGCTGATCCCGCCCATGCTTTGGAGCGCTTTTTTGCTGATCGCTTGTTATCTGGATCATTCTGCGATTCCCAGTGTTTCTCTGTTTGCCTTCTGGATTTTGGCATGCCTGATGATGATGCTGGCTTTTCGGGATTTTGCCGCCTTTCTATACGGTAAAAAAATCCGGGTCATCAGCTTTTTGTTTGGCTCCGCATGCGCTGTATATCTGTCTCTGATGGAGGTGGTCTCTCAGGCTTGGAGTTTCCTGTTTTTAGGGAATATTCTGAACATTACAACTCTCACAGTTGTTAAGCTGGTGTTGCTGGCGGCAGGTTGCCTGTTTTTGCTATGCAATCAGCGGATCCTACTGTCCAATCTGGAATATCAGGCCAGCATTATACAGCCGGAAGAAGAAAATCAGGAAACAAAACCATTGGATGAGATTCCGTCGGAATCGGAAGATATGTAAAAGAAAATTCATATAAAAAATGCCTTTCCTGAAATTTTTCAGCAAAGGCATTTTTAATGGGGATCAAAAAGGGGAGCCTATCATACCGACTCCCCTTGATTCATAGAATTTTTTAGCGGATATAATTCCAAGGATTTTGAATCTGACCATACTGCCGAACCTCAAAGTGACAATGCGGACCGGTAGAACGGCCGGTGGAACCTACCTTGGCAATGACGGTGCCTTGAGAAACCGCATCGCCTACGGAAACCTCTACCTGAGAATTGTGAGCATAAAGAGTGACCAGGCCGTTGCCATGGCTGATCATCACGCAATTACCATAGTTGCCCTTGGCGCCAGCCCAAATAACCGTGCCGCTGTCCGCAGCGACTACATCACTTCCGGCAGAGCCTGCAAAATCAACGCCGGTATGGAATTCACTGCCTCGGTAGCCGTAATTGGAGGTGACACGGCCGGCGGCAAAGGGACGGATCATAGTGCCTGTTCCCGTGATGCTGCCGTCAGCTTGATAAGTCAAAGCGCTGGTAGAGCTGACGGGCTGGGTGCCCACTTCCACAATTTCTTGTACCGGCTCTTGGGTCACCGTGTTTTCCAGCTGGGTGCTGGACTGGCGGATGCCGTTTAAATAAGTGACCTGTTCGGTGATGTTCCGGGAACCGGCTACGCCAACCTGGATGACATTTCTTGTGCCAACCGGCAGCTGGTTATTTTCACGAGTGACTGTTTCATACGGAATCTCTTCTGTCCGATGCTCAACATCCACAGCCTGCACCGTGAGAATACAGCTGGACAGATTGGGAACGGAAAGCTCCATACCGCCGGTTACCGCAGTTTTTGCTGTGGTCTCCTGGTTCTGGGAATCCCCTGTCTGTGCTGGGTCAGATGCGGTTTTAGCTGTCGCTTGCACAACAGCAGCGGAACCTTGCGTTTGTTCCGCTGAGCTGTCTTCTTCAGCCTGCGTTTCGAAATTGACTGTAGGATTCAAATAGGTCAGAGTCTCTAAGGTTGCGCCAGTATCAGAAAGGATCTGCTCCGTGGTGGCGTTTTCCGGTACCGTATAGGTGGAAATACAGGAGCCGGGAGCCAGCAGATGATATAATTCATCACTGGTCGTAGCGCGGCTGGCAGGTGCGTCCTGATAGCGGATGGTTACATTCTGCCGGAAAGAAATCTCCGCGCCGGACTGATCGGGCAGGTTTTCTGTACAGGAAGCCTTAATCTGATCCAAAACTGCCTGAACATCCTCGGCCTTCTCCATGCCGCAGATTTCGATTCCGTCAATGGTCAAAATTGCCAGGTTTTGAATTTCATCAATCTGCTGGGTAATGGCGCTGGTCAATTCAGAAGAAGAAATACAGTCATCTACTCTGGCAATGGAGCAGGTTGTGGTTACCGGTTTATCAAAGGTATAATTTTCCGATAAAACATCGCTGGCATAGGTTTCCGCCGCCACCATTGCCTTTCGCAGCTGGGAGGCGTTGGTTACATAGCCTACAGGTTCACCGTTGATGGTGGTATTATATACAAAGCCGACTTGGAAAGCGGAGAGGCCTACCAGCACAACGGCAAAAGCAACCAACGCACACACACAGCGAGTGGTGTGAGAGGTGCGGAAGGACTGGAAAAAACGTGTGGTCAGCTTACCTTTTTTCGCTTCAGAGGAAAGAAAACGATCCAAAGCCAGCTTACCGTCTGTTAAAAAGCCCAATTTGGGCAGCTTAAATGATTTCATTTTGACAACTCCTCATGCTTTCATAGTTACAAAATGGTAACAACAAAATTATGATAGACTTTTTACGAGTAAAAGTCAAGGTTTTGTTGTGAAAAACAGATGAAATTTTCATGAATAGATTGTGGAAAATAGAAAAAACTCAAGAAAAACAAAGAATTTTGTCAAGACTTAACCGGCCTTCCTAAATAATCCAGATAAAAAAAGGCAGAGGGGAAGGGAAGAATTGCCTGTCCCGGCTTCCGTTTTTCCCCGTAGCGGCCGGCGGCATCCAGACGGCAAATGAGGGAAAGCGCGCTTTCTCTGGCCTGTTCTTCCAGCTCCCAATAGGTATCTCGCTGCTCCTGTCCCCGGATACCCTTCCAGGGCCGCCGGCTCTGGTTCAGAGTATCCACGCCCAGAGGTACTTCCGGCGGGATCAGGGCGGTGAAGAAATCCGGGTAGCCCGCCAGCTTTTCCAGCTGGAAATAAAGACCTCGTTTTTTGCCTGTGGGATCATGTAAAATGGTCTGTAGATGATTCATCAGCCGCATGCTTTCCTCAATTTTGGCAGGGCTGGTGCGAAGGCCGAATAAATTGCGGCCCAATCCGGTAAGAAGCAGGCCAATGGGATGGATCACATCATAATTTGTAAGGTGGAGACGATCCAGGCGAAAATCCCGGACGGGAATTTCCGGCGCATATTTTTGAATGTAAGCCCGATCCAGATCTGCTTCCAGCAGCCGGTGCTGGATGGTGGGGGAGAGTTCCCGATTGGGATGGGTTACGGCTCGGCAGCGGTCATTAATATAAGGATGCACCTGCCGGTCCAGGCAGTAATGACAGACATAACCCATCAGATAGGCAAATAAAAGATGGGCCTCATAAGGGGCGGATAAGGTGCAGACCGTACGGGTGAGATAGAAAAAGGACTGGGGAATTTTTTCCCGATGGAAGATGGCGCCGAAGTTTTCCCGCCGCCCAGTGGGGAAGAGATGGTAAAACAGGATATCAGGCCCTTGGCAGCCCCAGTCAAAGGCTTGATGCAAGACGCTCTCCAGCTCAGGAGAAATGGCCTGGAGCTGTAAAGCAGGCGGCAACTGCTCCAGGACGGAGTGTCCGAAAAAATGATGAGCGGCGATGGCAGGCATAAAATGATCTCCTTTCGGTGAAAAGTATAAAAATATCTTAGAGAAAAATTTTGGAATTTACAAGTATTTCGGGAAAAAACATGACGAAAGTGAGAAATTAGTGTATAATATCTTATGATTATTTCATTCATGATACAGGTTTGCCCGGCAGAAATCGGTCGAAAACCCCAAGGAAGGGCTGGATTTTTCGGCATATCCTGATAAAATAACTTTCCGTTGGAGGAATTTAAATATGAAATTAGGAATTGTAGGACTGCCTAACGTAGGCAAAAGCACGCTGTTTAACGCGATCACCAACGCTGGAGCGGAAAGTGCCAACTATCCCTTTTGTACCATCGACCCCAATGTAGGTATGGTCAACGTACCCGATCCCCGTCTGGCTGTGCTGACAGAGATGTATCACGCCAAGAAGACCGTTCCCGCCGTTGTGGAATTTGTAGATATCGCCGGCCTGGTTAAGGGTGCGTCCAAGGGTGAAGGTCTGGGCAACAAGTTTTTATCCCATATCCGGGAAGTGGATGCCATTGTCCATGTAGTTCGCTGCTTTGAAAATGAGAATATTGTTCATGTAGAGGGCAGCGTGGACCCGGCTCGGGATATTGAAACCATTAATCTGGAGCTGATCCTTTCCGATTTGGAAATTTTGGAG